>CAMEZU010000014.1 GCA_945947925.1 uncultured Verrucomicrobiota bacterium | reverse complement strand
AGGACATCTCGCTCCGCTTCAGGGGCAGTTCGAACCAGCGGATCCTGCGTTTGCGCTGACGGTTGCGCCTTTTGTCGCGGCATTCCGTCACGGGGCTTCTTTTCGACAAAAACCCCGTTTCTTTTGATATAATATGGCGTTACATATTGACACCTAAAGGAGGGCGTGCATGTTCGGGAGAAAGCGTTACGAGGATGACTATGACGAGGTCGACGAGAATGCCATCGGCGGCACGTTCGTCCCGCCTCAGAAGCTGACCTGGGTCGATTACGCGATTGCCGCGTCGGTCGGCCTGCTGGCGTTCGTCCTGTCGTTTGCGTTCTCCTACCGCGGCCTGCATCCTGCGGCCTGGACGCCCTGTGCGATTGCTGCGGGGCTGCGTCCGCCGGAATCGCTTGCGCCGGGCTTCTGGTACCAGTTTGCGTCGGCGCTCTTCTCGGGTCTCGGGGTGGCGAAGGGGATGACGCTGCTGGCGGTCCTGGGCAAGGTGGCCCTGGGCGTCGTGACGGCGCTCGGCTATCTCGTGTTCAAGGCGCTGCTGTCGATCCAGGTCCGGATGGTCGAGACGAACCGGATCTGGTCAGGCGTCCTGTCCCGTTGCGTGTGCGTCGTGGTGGCCATGCTGTTCCTCTGTGCCGATCCCGTGTGGACGCTCGGCTACTACTTCTCGCCCACGATGCTGGAGGTGCTCCTGTTCACGGCGACGGTGTACCTGCTGCTGTCCTTCCTGACGGGCGGGTCGCTCCTGCCGGCGTACGCGGCGATGTTCCTGCTCGGTCTCCTGGGCGCGGAGACGCTGCTCGGCCTCATCTCGCTTGCGGGCTTCTGGCTGGTCTTCTACATCATGCTGCGCAAGGGCAGCCTTTTCCACGTCAAGCTGCTGGAGCCGTTCATGCAGCAGCGCTCCAAGTGGTTCCTGACCTTCTTCTGGGCGATCGGGCTCCTGATCGGACTGGCGGTCAACATCGTCGGCTTCAAGGCGGCCGGCGGCCTGACGGCCAACGACCTCTCGGTCGGGGCGATTCCGCTGCGCTACGCGTCCTGCCTGTGGCACACCTTCTGCGGCGCGGCGCGGTACGGCGCGTGGATCGTCGGCATCGGCGGTACGACGATGGCCTTCCTGCTCGCGCTGTCGTTGGTGCGCCGTGCGACGGACCTCGAGTACTTCCTCAACTACCATGTCGGCATCGTCTTCTTCGTGGTCGGCGTCCTCGCCTATTCGCAGATGTCGTCGCTCAGCCCGCTGTGGTTCTGGACGCTCGGCGACGTCTTCGTGGTGCCGAGCGCCCTGATGCTCTTCCTTTGCGCGCTGATGTGCGCGGTGACGGTTCTCTGCGCCCTTGCGGTGACGCTGGTCGACGCGTTCTGCCGCGACCACCGCCGCCTGGCGGCGCAGATCAATCCCGACCTGGACGAAGAGGTTGCGCGGACGCATTCCTCGCTCCGTTACCTGTTCCCGACGCTCGCCTTTGCCGTCCTGACGCTCCTTCTGCTGGGCGGCTCCCTGCCCGGCCGCGTCCAGAGCCGGACGAAGGAGATGCTGTCCTTGATCGACGACTACCTGCGCGAGGTCGTGGAGGAGGCCGGCGACGCGAAGTACCTCTTCACGGACGGGCACTTCGACTGCGGTCTCGAGCTTGAGTCCGCCCGTCGCGGCGGCGAGCTCGTGTGCATCGCGGCCCAGCCGTCTCCCAACGCCCGTAGCGGCTATGCGCTGAGCTCGCTGATGGACGACGAGCACGACCGTCTCAGTGCGGCTGCGGACGGCGCGAACCTGCTGCGCACCTGGCAGCGCGACCGCCCGGAGCGGCTCGAGCGGTGCGCGCTGCAGGTCGGCCTGGAGCTCTGGCGTCAGCGTTCGAAGCTCGAGTATCCGTCCGTTTCGGGCGTCGTCGCCCGTCCGGGGCGGTCCGACGACCGTGCCCGGGACGAGGGCATTCGGCGGACGCTGGGCATCGCCGAGCGCATCCTGAAGTTCTATTCCGGGGGTGAGATTCCGCGCGAGGCCGGCACCGGCGTGCGGGACGACTTCCAGTTCATGCAGTGGCGCATCGCGCGTATGGCCCGTCACCGTTCCGAGGTGCTGGGCTTCAGCGGGCGCCTTGCCGAGGCGAAGGCCGAGGCCCAGCTGTCGGAGTCGCTGGACAAGCGGAACGAATCACTCAACCGCATCCTACAGGCGATGACGCGCATGCGTGAGCACACGATGCGTCAGATGACGCCGAGCGAGGGCCTGCACTTCGCGCTGCTGCGGGCGGACTTCCCGCTCGCGCACCGGTACGCGGACGCGATTCTCGACAGCAATCCCGACGACCCGGACGCGAACTTCGGCATCGGCATGGACTATCTCCTCCAGGAGCAGTACAACCTGGCCGAGCCGTATCTCGTGGCGTGCCTCAAGCATCGCGAGAAGGAGCCCGCCATCTGGAACAACCTGGCGATCCTGCAGTATCGCCAGAAGCGGTACGAGGACGCGCTTGCGAACGCCAACAAGGCGCTTGAGCTCGCGCCGGACTCGGTGGAGGTCCAGGATACGCGGCGGAAGATCATGGTCGCGCTCAACGGCGGCTCCGAGTGCGATTCCGAGACCGAGAAGGCCCGTCTGGAGGCGTTGAGCCGCGAGGTGGCGGCGAAGGACGCGCTCAAGCGCATCAAGAAGCTGCTTGACCCGTCCTACGATGCCGATTCCGACGCCGATCTCCAGGCGGGCGTCGGCGCGCTGGAGGCCAGGCTCGGTCAGCTCAGGTCCGTCCTGGGCTTGAAGGATCCGAAGGCGACCGAACCGCAGGAAGCCGGGCCGAAGGCGGAATGACGAAGTGGTGTGGAGTCCTGGCGGGGCTGGCAGCCGTTCCGCTGATGTGCGCCGTGGTCTGGCTCGGGGGGCTGAACCAGGACGAGGGCTGGTATCTCTATGCCGCCCAGCTCGTCCGCCAGGGCGCGATGCCGTACCGGGACTTCTTCTACACCCAGGGGCCGCTGATGCCGATCGTCTATTCGCCGCTGACGGCGGTCTGGTCGCGCTTCGGCCTCCTGGGCGCGCGGATCCTGACGCTGGCGATCGGCTTCTCGGCGGTTCTTGTCTTTGTCGCGACGGTGCGCTGGCTGGTGCCGACGGCGCGGCGTGCGGCGGCCGGCACGATTGTCTTCCTGCTCCTCGGGTGCAACCTTTACCACCTTTACTTCGTCGCGATTCCGAAGACCTACGCGCTCGCGTCGCTCCTGGTGGCGATCGGAGCCTACATGCTGGTGCGGGCGCTCTGCGACCCGTCCGCGAAGGCACGTGCGTTCGTCCTCGGGGCGGCGGGCCTCGCGTTCGCCCTGGCGGCGGGGACGCGCATCAGCCTCGGCCTGCTGCTGGCGGCCGGCGGCTTCGGCCTCGTGCTGGCCTTCCGCCGGCGACGCTGGGATTTCCTCTGGTTCGGCCTCGGCGGGACGTTCGGCCTGCTGCTCGCCTACGGTCCGTTCTGCCTGGACCGCGCGGCCTTCGACGGCCTTTGCGCGGCGCAACGCTACCATGCGGCGCGGGGAGGCTTTTCGCCGACGCTCGTCGTGGGCAGCCTGAGCCGTCTCGTGCGGTGGTATCTCCCGGCGTTCGTGCTGCTCGGGCTGGCGGTCCGTCCGTTCGCCGCGTCTGCTGCCGACGGGGAGCGTCCGGGCGCGGATGCGAAGCTGGTGACGTGGCTTCTCGGGGCGGGGTTCCTCGCCGTCTTTCTCTTGCAGCTGATGGCGCCGTGTCCGTATGACGACTACCAGGTGCCGGTCATGGGCCTTCTGGCGGTCGTGGCGGTGTCGCAGGCGGTCGTCCGGATTGAGACGGACCGTCTGCCTCGGCTCGTGCTGCTGGCGACAGGCCTTGCCTTTGCGACGGCCTTCGGCTCGCCTTTGCTGGAACGCTGGACGACGAACGGGCAGGACCGGTTCTGGACGCTGCGGAAGGAGCGTTCGGAACTCGCCCAGCTGCGCGAAGCGGCGGCGGCGGTCGAGCGGCTCGACCCGGGCGGGAAGACCCTGCTGACGCAGGACCTCTACCTGGCCGTCGAATCCGGGCGCAGCGTCCCCGAGGGCCTGGAGATGGGGCCGTTCAGCCAGCTGACGGACGACGAATGGCGCACGTTGCTGTCGGAGGCGGAGTGTCCCGTCGCGGCGCTCTCGGGCTATGCCTTCGCCATCGAGCCGCCGGCCTGCGCCGAGCGTCCGAAGGAGCTTCAGGAGGAGTTCCGGCGGATCGTGCGGGGCCGCTATCGGACGGTCGAGACGGTGCCGGCCTTCGGGCAGAACGCGACGACGCTGGAAATCATGAAGAGGAAGGTCGGGCTGTGACGGCGGCGGAAATCAGGGAGACGATTCTCAGGACCGTGTCCGCGAACGGCGGGCATCTCGCGTCGTCGCTTGGGGCGGTCGAGCTGTCGATGGCGCTTGCGGAGGTCTTCGACCCGAAGACGGACCGCATCGTCTGGGACGTCGGCCATCAGGCCTATGCCTGGAAGATCCTGACCGGCCGCGACGCGGCGTTCGGCTCGCTCCGCCGCTTCGGCGGACTCTCCGGTTTCCCGAATCCGGCCGAGTCGCCGTGCGACGCCGCCGTCGCGGGCCATGCGGGCGTGGCGCTCTCCGTCGCCGAAGGCTATGCGGCGGCCCGCGACCGGCGCGGGTCGGGCGAGCACGTGGTGGCGGTGGTCGGCGACTCGTCGATCGTCAACGGCACCAGCTTCGAGGCCCTCAACAACTGCGCGGCGGCGACGCGCAAGGTCATCCTCGTCCTCAACGACAACGAGATGAGCATCTCCAAGCCGGCGGGCAGCTTCGCCCGCTTCCTCGGCCGGCTCATCTCGGGCGTCCGCTACAACCGCGTGAAGGCGGCGGCGGAGAAGGCGGGGCACGCGCTGAAGCTCACGTTCCTGCGCGGCATCTACCATTCGCTGGAGAGCTGGGCGAAGTCGCTCTTCCTCGGCAACCGCTATTTCGAGCAGTTCGGCCTCCGGTACGTCGGGCCGGTCGACGGGCACGACCTCGCCGCGCTGCGGTCCGCCCTGACCGTCGCGAAGGAAGACAAGCGCAGCGTCATCGTTCACGTCGTCACCCGGAAGGGCAAGGGCTTCGCCCCCGCCGAGAAGAATCCCACGGCCTGGCACGGCGTCGGCCCGTTCGACCGGGCGTCTGGCACGCTGCCGGCGGCAAAGGCGCGCGACTGGAGCGCGGCGTTCGGGGCCGCCCTGGAGGCCGCCGCGGCCCGCGACGGGCGGATCGTCGCGCTGACGGCCGGCATGACGGACGGGACGGGCCTCGCCGGCTTTGCGCGGGCTTTCCCCGACCGCTTTTTCGACGTGGGCATCGCGGAGGGCCACATGGTGTCGTTCGCGGCGGGCCTTGCGGCCGGCGGGTGCCGTCCCGTCGTCGCGGTTTACTCGACGTTCCTGCAGCGGGCCGTCGACCACGTGATGCACGACGTGTGCATCGCAAGGCTGCCGGTCGTCTTCTGCGTCGACCGCGCCGGCGTCGTCGGGGCGGACGGCGTCACGCACCAGGGGCTCTACGACCTGGCGATGCTGCGGCCGCTTCCGAACCTGACGATCTGCGAGCCGAAGGACGAGGCGGACCTCGTCGCGCTGCTGGACGAGGCCCTGCACCGCGACGGGCCGACGGTCATCCGCTATCCGCGCGGCGCGGTGCCCGCGCACAGGCCCGAACCGTCCGCGCCGCCGTCCCCGACCTGCGCGGTCTGGGCGACGGGCGACTGGTACGGCAAGGCCTGCCAGGTCGCCGCCCGGGTCGGCGGCGTCGCGGTGCACGCGCGCTGCCTGAAGCCGTTCGACGCCGCGCTCCTCGCGCGGCAGCGGGCGGCGGGACTCCGGATCGTCAGCCTCGAGAACGGTTCGCTCGCCGGCGGTCTCGGCGAGGCGCTCGGCGCCGACATCCGCTTCGGCTGGCCCGACGTCTTCATTCCCCACGGCACCCCTGCTGAACTCGAGAAGGCCTACGGTCTCGACGTCGACTCGATCGTGGCGAAGCTCACCCTCCAACTCTCCACCCCTCCAACTCTCTAACCCTCTCACCCTCCAATCCTCCTCATGGCACACATACACGGCATAGCAGGCGAATGGGCTCGGGTCCGCGGCACGGTCGTCGGACTCTGGCCGCTCTTTCTCGGCGTGTTCGACGCCGGCCTCTCGCTGGGCGTCTGCGCGGTCTCGACCAGCTGGGGTCTCGGCATGTTCTGCATCTCGCTCGGCTGCATCGGCTACAGCCTGCGCCAGGGCCTGCGCCGGACGGCGCGGTTCTTCGTCGGAGCCCGCGGCGAGGAACGCGTGTCGGGCATACTCAAGGAGCTGCCGGACCGCTATCACGTCTTCAACGACTTCGAGGCGGGCGGCGTGCACGTCGACCATGTCGTCGTCGGTCCGGCGGGCGTGTTCGCGGTGGAGACGAAGTACTGGCGCGGACGGGTGACGGTGGAGGAGGGGTATGTCCTCGTTGACGGACGCCTGCCGAGCCGGTCGCCGCTCGACCAGGTGCGGGGCGAGGCCCGCCGGGTGCATGCGGCGCTCAAGAAGGCGGGCTGGGACGGAGCGGTGACGCCGGTCCTCGTGTTCGCGTCCGACACGTTCCAGGCGCACATCGCCGAAATCCAGGGAACCGTCGTCATCAATTCGTGTGAAATCAGGAAGAGCTTTTCGACCGAACGCGTCGTCCTGCCGCCGGCCGAGCTCGACCGCCTTGTCAGCATCATGGAGAACAACGCATGAAAACCGTCCGCAACGCTTTGCTTGCCCTCGTGTCCGCCGCCGCGCTCGCGGCCGCGGCCGCCGAAACGGGCTCCGAGGGGAAAATCGTCCCGCAGGACCACTACGGTTTCGTCGCCCGGCGCCTCGTGAACGCGCTCGAGCGCCGGCACGTCCTTCAGCAGCCGTGCGACGACGTCGTCTCGCAGCGGGCCTGGACGAATCTCGTCACGTATTACGACGCGAGCCGCATGGTCTTCGTCCGGGATGACCTCGAGCGGCTGAAGGCCCACGAGCGGACGATCGACGACGAGCTCAAGGCGGGTGACGTCTCGTTCGGCTACGAGGTGTACCGGCTGTACTGCACGCGGCTGAAGGAGCGCATCGACTTTGCGACCAACCTGCTGGCGAAGGCCGACTGGGACTTCACGAAGGACGAGACCTACCGGTTCAAGCGCGACGAGGCCGAGTGGCCGGCGAATCGGGAGGAGGCCGAGGAGATCTGGCGCAAGCGCATGAAGAACGAAGTGCTCGGCCTCGTGCTCGCGCGGGAACTTGACGCGGAGGAGGCGGCCGCGAAGAAGAAGGACAAGGAAAGCGCGAAGACCGAGGAAACGGACGACGGGGACGCCGCGAAGCCGAAGGCGACGCCGGAGGAGAGCCTGATCAAGCGCTACCGCATGCTGTCCGTCGCCCTGACCGAATCGGATTCCGAAAGCGTCCTGCAGACCTACCTGTCGGCGCTGTGCCGGAGCTACGACCCGCACACGGACTACCTGTCGCCCGCGACGAAGGAGGACTTCGACATGGGCATGAACCTGAAGCTCTGCGGCGTTGGCGCGGTCCTGTCGGTCGACGACGGCGCGGTGAAGATCGTCGAGATCATGCCGGGCGGACCGATGGCGGTGGACGGGCGCATCAAGGCCGGCGACAAGATCGTCGGCGTGAAGCAAGGCGACGGCGAGCTCGAGGACATCCTCTGGCAGCCGCTCCGGAAGACGGTCCGCAAGATCCGCGGCGAGAAGGGCACGCGCGTGACGCTCGAGATCGTGCCGCGCAACGACCCGACGGGCGGCAGCCGCAAGCTGATCGAGCTGGTGCGCGACGAGATCCAGCTCGACGACCAGCGCACGACCGGACGCGTCGAGCGCGTCTCCTGGAAGGGGCGCGACGTGAAGGTCGGCTACGTCAGGGTGCCGGAGTTCTACGGTTCGATGGACCGCCGTCCCGGCGAGGAGGGCTACGTCAGCTGCTCCGAGGACGTGCTCGGCTGGATCAAGAAGTTCAACACCGAGAACGTCGCCGGCCTGGTGCTCGACCTGCGCGGCAACGGCGGCGGCAGCCTCCCCGAGGCCATCCGCATGTCCTCGCTCTTCGTCCAGTCCGGACCGGTCGTGCTGGTCCGTGACGCCAGGGGGTCGGCTCCCCTGCAGATCGAGCGCGGCAATGCGGTCGCGTTCCGCAAGCCGCTGGTCGTCATGATCGACCGCAACAGCGCGTCGGCTTCCGAAATCGTGGCCGGGCACCTCAGGGACGTCGGTCGCGCGGTCCTGGTCGGCGACGGACAGTCGCACGGCAAGGGGACGGTCCAGACCGTCATGCCGCTCGGCAAGTCGCGTCGGACCGCCGACGACGGGACGGACGAGGAGCTGGACTTCGGCTCGACCAAGATCACGACGATGCGGTTCTACCGCGTCAACGGCCGTTCGACCCAGGTGCGGGGCGTGGCGTCCGACGTGCACCTGCCCTCCTTCCTCGATTCGCTCGACATCGGCGAGGAGAAACTGCCGTACGCGCTCCCGTTCACGCGCATCCGCGGGCCGGTCTTCCGCGAGGCCTGGAACCTGCCCGCTTACGTGCCGCAGCTCCTGAAGGCGTCCGAAGCCCGTACGGGGGCCGACGAGAAGTTCGTGCGGCACGTGAAGAACGTCGCGGACTACAAGCGCCTGTTCGACCGGAGCGAGGTGCCGCTCGAGCGGCAGGCCCGCAAGGCGCAGATGCGGGCGGACCGGCAGACCCGCGAACTCGAGGACGGCGACGGTGACGACGAGGACGACGAGGCGTTGTCGCTGGCGTCCCGCCGGAAGAAACGCGAGAAGCGCGAGGACATCGTCCTGGACGAGACCTTCCGGGTCATGTGCGATCTTGTGGACCTGACCGGGGGCGCCACGCAGCCGTCCGCACCGATCGACTGGTACAATGCGATTCTGGGATTCTGACGATGAAAATGATACCTTTTGTCAAGATGCACGGGGCGGGTAACGACTTCATCCTCGTCGACGACCGTGCCGGCGACTTTCCGATCGACGACCACCGGCGCATCGCCGCGATGGCGACGCGTCCCGACGGCATCGGCTGCGAGGGCGTGATCATCGTCCAGCGTTCCGAGACGGCCGACTTTCGGATGCGGTTCTTCAATCCCGACGGCACGGAGGCCGACCTCTGCGGCAACGGGGCCCGGTGCGTGGCGGCGTTCGCGCTCGAGATCGGGGCGGCGACGTCGGCGAAGATGTCCTTCGAGACGGCGGCCGGCCTGGTGCGGGCCGAGGTGCTCGGCGGCCAGAAGGTGAAGGTCGCGATGCCCGATCCGAAGGACTTCGGCGACGACTTCGTCGTGGCCGGCGTGCCGCACAAGATCGTCCCCGTCGAGAACCTCGCGAAGGCCGACGTCGTCGGCGAGGGCCGCCGCATCCGGCTGAGCGAGGCTTTCGCGCCCGCCGGCACCAACGTCGACTTCGTCCTCTACCGCAAGCCCAACCGCGTCCAGATCCGCACCTACGAGCGCGGCGTCGAGGCGGAGACGGGCGCCTGCGGAACGGGTTCGGTCGCGGCGGCGGTGATCGGCGTCGCGGATTACGGGCTTTCGTTCCCCGTCCACGTCACGACGGTCACGGGCTACGACCTCGTGGTCGACGGCGTCTACGACGGCGAGACGTTCTCGTCCGTCACCCTGACGGGCCCCGTCAAGCGCGTCTTCTCGGGCGCGATCGACTGGGACGGACTGGACATGGTTTCGGAATGACGCGATGGCCACGAAGAGTTCACGTGCCGTCAATCTCGAATACGGGACGCTCCGCTTCTTCTGCGGAATCGTCAACCTGATTCCCTACCGCATGGCGATGGGGCTCGCCGCCGCTTTCGCCTGGTGCGCGTTCCACGTCCTGCGCCTGAAGCGGGCGCGGACCCTTCAGCGCCTGCGCGACGTCTTCCCCGAGAAGCCCGCGGGCGAACTCAGGCGCATCGCCTGGCGGAGCTTCGCGAACATCCTCCAGACCGGCGTCGAGATGATCCGCGCGCCCCGGCTGACGCAGCGGTGGATGGACCGTCACGTCCTGGACGGACGACTTTACAAGGACCGCCTCCAGGCGCTCGTCGACGAGGGGAAGGGCGTCGTCATCATGGTGCCGCACTCCGGCAACTGGTACATGGCGGCCTGGTCGATGGCCAAGTACGGGCTCCCGCTCTTCGCCATCGCCGCCCGGCAGCGCAACCCGAAGATCGACGCCTGGATGAAGCGCCAGTACGGCGACATCGAGGTCGTGGAGCGCGGCAGCGCGAAGACCCTCGTCGAGATCCACCGCCGGCTCAAGGCGGGACGTGCCTTCGCGATCCTGCCCGACCTGCGCGTGCCGCAGCCCGACGTCGAGGTCGACTTCCTCGGCGGCAAGGCGAACGTTTCGCACGCAGGGGCGATGTTCGCGGTGAAGTGCGGCTGTCCGATCGTCGTTGCGGTGATGCGCCGCGAGCACGGCAAGCACGTCTTCGACCACCTCGCGACCTTGCGTCCCGATCCGTCCGCCGTCGACAAGAAGGCCGAGGCGGAACGGCTCATGCGGGAGGCGATGCGGCTCCTGGACGAGAAGATTCGTCTTCACCCCGAACATTGGTTTTGGTATAATAAGCGTTGGATTCTTCAGCCTGTCAAGGAAAAATGCAAGGAAAAGTGAACGACAGATTGAGGCCGGAGGCCATCCTTCTCGCTCAGCTGTTGTTCGGCTACGGGCTGGCCTGCCTGTGCTTTCTGGGCGGCCTGCCCCTCGGCGGCTGGCAGTTCTGGGTCACCCTCGGCGCCGGCCTCGGTCTCGCGGCGTTCGTGTCCCGCCGGGTCTTCCGCCGCGTGCTCGCCCTCGAGGCGCTGATGTTCGTCCTGACGGCATTCACCTTCACTTACCACCATTGTGACGCGGCGATCTGCCACCTGCCGATGTCGCAGTTCTTCGAAGAGGGGTGGAATCCGGTCCGCGACTGCTCGCTGGAGACGGTCCTCTCCTACTACCGGGCTCACGGCATCACTCCTGCGGAGAACCCCCAGCTCGACTTCCACGCGCTCCACGTGCTCGTCGACCCGAAGTTCACGCAGGTCCTGGCCGCCCAGATGCAGGCGGCCTGCCGGCTCTTCACCGCGGCCGCCTATCCGCTCTGGCTGACGACTTTCGCCGTCGCGCTGCTCGCGTTTCGGACGGCGCGCGAGGTGCTGTCGGCGCCGCGCTGGGCGGCGGTCGCGTTCGCGGCGCTCCTCTGCTGCAACACCGAGTTGACGGTCGGCTCGCTGCAGGGCCAGATGGACCTCGTCACCTACAATGCGATCGCCGTCTCGGCGCTGTCGCTCGTCCTGTGGGAGCGGACGAAGGCGCCGGTCGAGCTCCTGACGTTCTTCGCCGGTCTGGTCATCGTCCTCGTCAGCAAGTTCACGGGCATCCTCTGCACGGTCTTCCTGCTCGCCGTCGCGGCCTGGCTCGGACGGCGCGACCGCGCGATGCGGCGCGGCTTCCTCCTGTTCGCCGCGTCGCTTGCACTCTTCGGCATCCTGCCGTACTGGACGTCCTCGTACTGGTTCGGCTCGCCGCTCTATCCCGCCCACACCTTCCGCGCGGGCGTGGCGCTGCCCGACATCACCAACGACTTCGTCGGCCTCAACGAGGAGGCCCGCCAGATGGGCTACTTCGGCCGCATGGTCTACGCCTGGGTCTCGCCGGAGCTGGCGCTCTGGGGCTGCCGCCACTGGTACGGAAACCCCGACTTCAATCCGCTCTGGAAGTGGGACTGGCTGACCGGCGGCAGCCCGTGGTACCAGTGCCTCTACCTCTGGACGGGCGTGGCGCTGAGCTTCTGCAGCCGGCGCAACGCCGTGACGCTCGTCGCCTGGGCGGTCTTCCTCTCGTTCTTCCTGCTGCCGGCGAAGTACATCGGCTATCCGCGCTACGTCGCCCAGGTCCACCTAGCGGTCGTCTTCGCGTGGTTCAACTTCGCGGCCGAGCGTCCCGAGACGCTGCGCCAGTGGCTCTGGCTGGCGGCCGCGGCCCTGGCCGCGTGGCTCGTCCGGACGGCGTGCCGGGACTGGCTCCGCCAGCTGCGGACGGAGGCCGTGCTGCAGCACAATGCCCGCCTCATGCGCCGGGCGAACCTCGAGTATTCGTTCTCCTCTGCCGACGACGCGACCTGGACCTGGGCCTATGCGGTCCGGGAGCGCCTGGCGCGTGACGGCGTCCGAGTTTCCGTCGACGGTCCCGGCGAACGCCTGCGGACGGACTGGAACATGATCCTGGTCTCCCGCGGGCTCCGACGGGCCTGGCAGGGCGGCTTCTACTGGCCTTGCAACGTCTCGAGACCCTTACCCCTTTGGAAATGACCATGCGCAACCCGTCCATCGCCGCCGTCGTGCCTGTCTTCAACCCCGAGCCGGGGCTGAAGGCCCTCTGCGTCTCGCTGCTCGAGGCCTACGGCACCGTCGTTGTCGTCGACGACGGCAGCGCCGAGAACGTCGAGGACTTCAAGAGCCTGCCCGCGGGCATCGACCTGGTGCGTCACGAGGTCAACCGGGGCAAGGGCCGGGCGATCAAGACGTCCATCGAATGGCTGAAGGCGAACCGTCCTGACGTCACGGTGGCCGTGTTTGTCGACGGCGACGGCCAGCACCGTCCCGAGGACGTCGCGAAGGTCGTCGCCCGTTGCCAGGAGACCGGCAACGTCGTCCTGGGCGTGCGCGACTTCACGAAGCAGAACGTTCCGTTCCGCAGCCGCTTCGGCAACGTCATGACGTCGTTCCTCGTCCGGCTCATGTACCGCATCCCGATCTACGACACCCAGACCGGCCTGCGGGCGATTCCGAGCCGTCTCTTCGACGCGATGCTGCAGACGGACGGCGAGCGCTACGAGTACGAGATGCGGCTTTTCGGCATGCTCGACGTCGAGCACGAGGAGCTCGAGCAGGTGCCGATCGAGACGATCTACCTCTGCAACAACCGCGCGTCCCATTTCCATCCGGTCCGCGACTCGCTCAAGGTCTACCAGGGGCTCTTCGGCGGCAAGCCGGTGAAGTTCCTCCTCAGTTCGCTCCTCGGCTTCGGCGTCGACATCGCCGCCTTCTCCGCCCTCATCTGCGCCCTCGGCCGCTGGACGCCGCTCAACGTGGCGACGGCGATCCTCGTCTCCCACGTCGTCGCGCGCGTCCTCTCGGCGGTCGTCAACTACCAGTGCAACCGGCGGCTCGTGTTCGAGGCGAAGACGGATGCGGTCGTGTCGATGGGGCGGTACGCCATCCTGGCGGTCGTCATCTGGTTCCTGTCGTACGTCACGACGACGGTCTTCGCGCTGACCTTCAATTCCGAGGGCCTGCGGATCACGGCCATCAAGGTCGTGATGGACATTCTCCTCTTCATCCTCTCCTACCAGGTCCAGAAGTGCTGGGTCTTCGGACGGCGCCCCGTGATGTCCGTCCCGTTCGTCCGCCGTTCGTGGGTGCTGCTGCAGCCGGCGGTCCTGTTTTTCGTTCTCCTGGCCGTGGACACGACGATCGGCATGCACGCCAACTGGGACTATCCGACCTGGCGCTCGTGGGCCTACATCTCGTCCCAGTCCCTCGAGGCCCTGTTCCTGGTGATGGCGATTCCGCTGCTCGTCCGCCGCGACTCGCGTTTCATCATGCCGGTGCTTTTCGTCCTGATGGCGGTCTTCGAGGCGATGGACCTCGTAGCGTTCAGGACCTTCGGCATCACGGTGCGGGGCGAGATCTTCGCCATCGTCCTCGGGAGCTCGCGTCAGGAGACGCTGTCGTTCCTCGGCTCCTTCCTCTCCGTCCCGAACGTCCTCCTGTCCCTCGCCTTCCTCGTGTTCCTCGTCTGGGGCTGCCGGTGCCTGTGGCGGCGTCCCGGCCTCTATCCGAAGAACCGCCTCTGGTCCTACGTGCTGGGACTCGTCCTGATGGGCGTCTCGCTCGTCAGCCGTCCGCCGACGGCGACGCTGTTCGTCGACTTCGTGGTCGACACGGTGCGTCAGTACGGTCGCTACCATAACCTCGCGATGGCCGTGCGCCATCCCGACCTCTCCGACGTCGAGGTCGTCGTGCCGGGCGCGTCGCAGGATGTTTCCGCGCCCGAGCCGGCGCCCGAGCCGGCGCCCGAACCCGCGTCCGTCCCCGCCGAACCTTCCGTCTTTGCCGATCCCGCGCCGGCCGTCGCGCCGATGCCGACCGTCGTCTTCGTCATCGGCGAGTCCTCTTCGCGCGACCACTGGCAGCTCTACGGGTACGAACGCGAGACGACGCCGCTCGTCTGTGCGCGCAAGGCCGCCGACCCGGACGAGAAGGCGCTGTTCGTCTTCGACGACGTCCTCGCGTCCTGGGCGCACACGCAGGAGGCTCTCTTCATGCTGCTGACGCGCGCGACGCTCCAGGAGCCGAACAACGTCGTCGCGACCCTGCCGCAGGTCCTCTCCCACGCCGGCTACCGGTGCCGCCTCCTCTCGGCGCAGGACCACTGGGGCATCTTCGATTCCGTCGACACGCTGCTCTTCACGGGCTGCGAGGACCGACTCTACCTCCAGGAGCTCAAGCCGCCGGTCGAGGGTTACGACGAGCGTCTCCTGCCGTTCGTCGAGGCGGCGCTCGCCGACACCGAGGACAAGCGCCCCCTGGCGCTCTTCGTGCATCTCTACGGCAACCACTTCCCGTTCGTCTACCGCTATCCCGACAGCGCGGTCCACTTCTCCAAGGGCGAGACCCCGGGCGAACGCTCGCGCTCGATCGCGAGCTACGACGACTCCATCCGCTACACCGACACGGTGATCGACCGCATCATCGGCATGGTCGAGGCGTCCGGGCGCGAGGCGGTGCTCGTGCACCTCTCCGACCACGGCGAGACGCCCGAGTCGCCCGCGAACCGCACGCTGACCGACCCGGCCCTCTGGCGCGTGCCGTTCTTCGTCTGGTGCTCGCCGTCCTACGGCGAACGCCATCCCGAGCAGATCGAGTCCCTCCGCCGCGTCAAGAGCCTTCCGCTCCAGGCCGACCGCCTCTACGACGGCTTCCTGGAGCTGGCGGGCGTGCGCCTGAAGGGCCGTGCGGAACACAGCTTCCTGTCGACGAACTTCAACTGGAAGGTCGAACGCAAGGTTGAGAACGGCAAGCGCGCCGTGGAAGCGGGGTACTGACATGAAGACTGACGAGTCGAAGACCGAAAACGAGACGGGGAAGCCCGACAAGAAGAAGGGCCTCGACCATATGATCGCCGCCACGGGCTATTCGCTCTCGGGCGTCGGGATGGCCTCGCACGAGACGGCCATCCGGCACGAGATCGTCCTGGGCGTGATCCACTTCATCGTCCTGCTCGTCATGCCGTTCTCCATCGAGACCAAGCTGATCCTCACCTGCACCTGGTTTCTCGTCGTCGTCGTCGAGATGATGAACACCGCCATCGAGGCCGTCGTCGACATCGCGAGCCCCGAACGACAGCCCCTCGCCAAGCGCGCCAAGGACGTCGCGAGCGCGGCCGTCTTCACGACGCTTGTCTGCCTCGGCGTCTGCTGGGGCCTCGCCGTCCTCCACTGGGCGTACGTGCGGTGGTTCGCCGCCCGGTGAGACAGACCTTTTAACGAACAGTGACGTCACCCTAACGAAAGGCAAAATGAGATGAACTACGCTGAAGCCGAGAAGATGCTCAAGAAGTGCGGACAGGAACACGTCCTCGCCTACTGGAAGAAGCTGGGCAAGAAGGAGCAGGCCGCGCTCCTCGAGCAGATCGCCACGATCGAACCCAAGAATCTCGCCTACTGCCAGCAGGCCCTCAAGTCCGGCGCCGACGTGCCGGACAGCTCGAAGGGCAAGGCCCCGAAGGTCGCCGTCCTCAAGGGCAAGAAGCTCGCCGAGGCCGTCGCTGCGGGTGAGAAGGAGCTCAAGGCCGGCAAGGTCGCCGCGCTCCTCGTCGCGGGCGGACAGGGTTCGCGCCTCGGCTACGACGGCCCGAAGGGCTGCTACGCGATCGGTCCGATCACCGGCGCTCCGCTCTTCTACTTCCACGCCCGCAAGATCCTCGCGCGCACGATCCGCTACGGCGCGACGATCCCGTTCTACGTGATGACGAGCGAGGCCAACAACGCCGCGACCGTGAAGTGCTTCGAGGAGAACGACTATTTCGGCCTCAATCCCGACGACGTCTTCTTCTTCACCCAGGGCATGTGGCCCGGCATGACGAAGGACGGCAAGATCATCCTCGACGCCCCCGGCCACGTCTTCATGTCCCCGGACGGACACGGCGGCCTCCTCGCGGCGCTCAAGCGCTCCGGCGCCCTCGCGGACATGAAGAAGCGCGGCATCAAGTCGGTCTTCTTCTTCCAGGTCGACAACCCGCTCGTCGAGATCGCCGACCCCGCCTTCATCGGCTACCATGTCCTGAACAAGTCCGAGTACTCTCTCAAGCTCTGCGCCAAGCGCGACCCGAAGGAGAAGGTCGGCATGCCCATGCGGTTCGGCAAGCAGTACCGCATGGTCGAGTACACCGAGATGACCGACGAGCAGTGCAACCGCAAGGGCAAGGACGGCAACCTCTACTTCCTCTACGGCTCGCCCGCGATCCACGTCTTCGACCGCGCCTTCCTCGACCGCGAGGCCTCCCAGCCGATGCCGCTTCACCTCGCCTTCAAGAAGATCCCTTACGTCGACGAGAAGGGCAAGGTCGTGAAGCCCGCGGAGCCGAACGGCTACAAGTTCGAGAAGTTCATCTTCGACATCCTCCCCAAGGCCAAGACCGCCGCGTTCCTCGCCTTCGACCAGAAGGAGGAGTTCTCGCCCGTCAAGAACGCCGAGGGTGGCGACTCGCCCGCGTCGTGCAAGGCCGACATGCAGGCCAAGTGGCGCCGCTGGTTCGCCGAGATCGGCGTCACCCTCGCCGAGGACGTCCCGCTCGAAATCGACCCCGCCTATGCCGTGGACGCCGCCGACCTCAAGTCGATCGGCATCTGCCTCGGCGCCGAGTAATACCGTCCGCGCCGTCCCCAGAACGAATGTGATATAATATCCAACCATTATGGCAGAAGAAAACAAGTCGTCTCTCGACGCGCTGACCGCGCTGTGCAAGCGCCGCGGCTTCATCTATCACTCTTCCGAGATCTACGGCGGCATGCCGGGATTCTGGGACTACGGTCCCCTCGGCAGCGAACTCAAGCAGAACGTCAAGCAGGCGTGGTGGCAGTTCACCGTCCGCGGACGCGAGGACGTCGCCGGCCTTGACGCGACGATCATCATGCACCCGAAGATCTGGAAGGCGTCGGGCCACCTCGACACGTTCGCCGACCCGATGACGATGTGCAAGGACTGCAAGAAGCTCATGCGCGCGGACCAGGTCAAGGACATCTACGAGGACCAGAAGAAGAAGCC
>CAMEZU010000013.1 GCA_945947925.1 uncultured Verrucomicrobiota bacterium | reverse complement strand
TGTCGATCGGAAATGTGATATAATTACTCTTATGAAACGTCAAATTCTTTTCGGGATGCTTCTTGTTTTCGGGGCCCTGACGGGTTGTATGAACAAGGAGATGAAGTCGACGCCGTTCTACGAGGGAACGCAGGTCGTGTACAAGGGCGACGCGAAGGACCGCGTCAATCTGTGGCCGGTCGCGTACTGGCGCAATCCCGTCGGCTCCGTCGCGTGGCCGCTCCTGTCGTTCTCCGACGATCTCTTCGCGGTCCGTCCGCTCTACTCGCAGTACAAGCAGGACGGCGCGGACGGCGATTACGACGAGTTCAACTTCCTCTGGCCGCTCTGCCAGGCCGATACGAAGCACGAGGACTACCGCATCTTCCCGTTTTTCTGGGGCAAGACCTGGAGCTACCGCACGCCCGACGACAAGAAGAACTACCAGGCCGTCTTCCCGATCTACTGGAACGGACCGCACTACAACGCGCTCTATCCGCTCTGGATCTACCGCAACCGGGACGACCGCTGGAGTTTCTACACGATCGGCGGACTCGCCGGTGCGACGAAGGCCAAGGACGGCTACCGGTCGAGCTGGTGCTTCCCGCTCTGGTACGAGAATAATGAAGGCGTCCTCGCGACCACGCTCTTCGGCTACGCCAAGGACTCCCGCTGGGTCTTCCCGCTCTGGTACCACGACGAGGACAGCGTCATCTCGCTCCTCTACGCGAGCGGACGCAGCCACAATGATCCGGACGACACCTGGTGGGCTTCGCCGGGGCTCCTCTCGTGGGGAGGTCGTAATGTCAGCAAGCGTACCGATGAGGACGGTGTGGAAAAGACGAGTGTCTACACGAATGGCAGGATCCTCCTCGGCCTGGGTGGTTGGGAGTACGACAACTACAGCTCGGGAAATTACAGCACCGAAAACTGGATCTTTCCACTCTATTTTCGGGACGTGTCGAGCTGGGATGCCGGGACGAATGTGACGACGAAGACCAGTTTCCTCTTTTCGCTGATCGGCTGGAAGCACACGACGAAAGACGGAGAAGGCCTTTACGAGTCGCATGTCTATCCGCTCTACGATTGGGAGTACTATGATGAGAAAGACAGTCACTTCTATTCGATCCTGGGCGGATGGTCGAACGACGAGGCGTTTGTCACGCCGTTCGTCGGCTTCAAGCGCGCGAAGAGCAAGGAATCTGGCGGATGGGTCTTCCCGATCTGGAGCCACACCAAAGATCGCGACTACGACGAGATGTATGCGAAGCTCTTCAACGCGTCGGTTCTGCCGGAAGAGGTCAAGATTTCGTCGACCGAGCATACGAACAAGGTGGGCGCGGTCGAGTCGGTCACCTGGTCGGCGGACGGTCGGTATCGGTCGAATGACACGACCTGGTTCCTCCTGGCGGACAACCACCGCTCGATTTCCGTCAGCGGTTGGGATTGGATCGATGTGAATAAGACGGAGGTGCCGGAGGCACGGATCACCTATCGTCACAAGCTCGGCAACATCCTGTTCCTGAATTACGAATCCGAGCGCGAGGCGAACTACGACATGCGCACGCGGGAGAAGGTCGCGGACGAGGAATCGGCCGAGGGTAGCTTCCTCGTTTGGCTGTATCAGTACGATTACGAGCGGAATCGGATGAAGGACGAGACGTATCGCCGTCATCGCGTCCTCTGGAAGCTCTGGGACTGGGAGGAGTCGAACGGCGACGTTTCGCTCGATGTCTTCCCGGGCTTCACGTACGACAGGAAGAAGGACGGTTCGACGAAGACCTCGCTCCTCTGGCGTCTCTTCCGCTACGAGTCCGACCCCAAGGCCGGCACGAGCATCGACCTCCTCTTCATTCCCGTCTGGCGGTAAGGCGTGCGGCTGTGGACTGGATGATTCATCATAAGCCCGAGACGGCCTCCACGAACCTCGACGCCCGTGCGGGGAGGCACGGGGACGTCTTCACGGCCGATTTCCAGACCGCGGGCCGGGGACGGCTTGACCACAAGTGGCTCTCGGCTCCGGGCGAGAACCTGATGCTGTCCGCCGTCCTGGACGTGGGGGACTGTCCCCCCGACCGCGTCGCCGCCCTCCCCCTCGTCGTCGGCCTCGCCGTCATCGAGGGACTGTCCCCGCTCCTGCCGAAGGGACTGTCCCCGCGGCTCAAGTGGCCGAACGATGTCCTGGTCGACGGACGCAAGCTCGCGGGCATTCTCTGCGAGCGGCACGGCGATACCGTGATCGTCGGCCTCGGTGTCAACGTAAAACAGCGCGAATTCGCGCCCGAAATCGCCGAAAAGGCAACTTCCCTGTCCTTGCTCCTGGGGCCTGTCCCCGCTGGAAAGGGGCCTGTCCCCGCTGGAAAGGGGACTGTCCCCGCGCTGACGCAGGTGCGGGACGCGATCCTGATGGCGCTCGGCCGCCTCTACGCGACCTGGCGCGAGGAGGGACTGTCCCCCTTCCTCGGCCGCCTCGCGGAACTCGACTTCCTGCGGGGACGCACGATCAGCGTGCGGCAGACGGACGACGATACGGAGCCGTTCCAGGGCGTCTGCGAGGGCATCGCCGCAGACGGCTCGCTGCTAGTCGGCGGACAGGCGATCTATGCCGGCGAGGCGCATGTCCTCCTTAATTCTCAATGGTACGGCTAAACGGACCAATGAGAATTATGTCGCGGGGGCGGCTTGAGACGGAATATGGTGGAAAATGAATGAAATTGAAGAGAAACGTCAGTTTTCGGTTGGGCGGGTGACGCGGTTCTACGTGCCGCTCCTGCTGCAGGCGTTTTCGCAGTCGATTTCGTATCCGCTGGTGGCGAGCATCGTGACGCACGGGGCGCTGGGGGTGGATGCGCTGACGGGGTTTGCGCAGGGGCAGGCCGTCATGTTCATGATCGGACTCCTGGGCGGCGGTCTCATCATGACGGGACTCGTCCACGCGCAGGACTGGAGCGGGTACAAGGCGTTCCGGCGGCTCAACCTCTACCTGATGATCGCGCTGCTGATCCTGCAGTGCGTGCCCGCGATCCATCCGTTCGACGTCTGGGTCTTCGAGGGACTCCTCAACCTGCCGCCGGAACTGGCGCAGATCGCGCGATGGACGCTGGTCGGGGGCGTCGTCATGAACGGCGGGTTCTTCCTCCGCAACGTGCCGCTCGTCGTCCTCTACAACAACCTGGAAAGCGGCAAGTCCAACAACGCGACGTTCGTGCGCATCGGACTCACGCTCCTTCTTACCTTCCTGCTGCCGCGCTGGGGACTGGTCGGTCCGTGGTGGGGACTCGCCGCGATGACGGTCGGCGTGCTCGTCGAATGGATCCTCACCTGGGCCTACGCGCGGCCCTACGTGCGCGAGCTCGCCGCGGCGAAGGGTCCGCTGCCGTGGCACAGCGACATCGACGACCTCTTCGCCGCAAAGCGCCGCTGGCTGCTGGTGACGGGACAGTTCCGCTTCATGCTGCCGCTCTCGTTCGGATCCTTTGTCCTCGCGATCTCTCCGCTGATGATCGCCGCGTTCGTGGGACGGTCCGCCCTCGAGCCGCAGGTGATGCTCGCGATCCACTACGTCACGATCGGCGTCGCGAATCCGATCGGCTTCGGCGCGCTCCGGATGCAGGCCGTGTCCATCGCCTTCCCGCCGCAGTACGACGGGGACCGCCGGATGCTCTGGTACGCCCTCGGCGCGGGATCCGTCCTCGGTGCGCTGCTGCTCGTCTTCTCGCTGCCGCGGATTGCAGACTGGTATTTCGGCGCCTGCCAGAACGTGAAGCCCGAGCATCTCGGCTACGCCCGCACGGCAATCGCCTGCTACTGCGTCTGGGCCGTCTTGCAGGCCGTGCGCGCGCGCATCGAGGGCATTGCCGCGGTGCGGAAGCGTCCCTCCGCCGTGATGGTGGGGCAGGTCACCTATCTCGTGGCCATGACGGCGGCGCTGTCCGCGATGCTGCCCTGTGGCGTGATGGGCTGGAAGATGGCCGTCGGCGGTATCTACGCCGGCACGGCGGCAACCATCGTCGCCGTCTACCTAGCGCTCGCGCGGAAAGGTCCCCGCGTCACAACGTCCTGACCCATCCCCCTCAACCTCCTCAACTTCCGGAATTTCCTCAACTTTTCTTCATCAGGGCGCTGACTTTGCTATAATACACGCTCCATGTCAGAGAAGGACTACTATTCCGTCAAGATGCGGGCTTCCGCATCGGGGACGCACATTTCGGGGGCGGAGAAGATCGTGCCGGCGGCGGCGGTGCCGCGGACCGTCTCGCAGCTCGCCGAGCGGGCGCTCACGCACGCGAAGGGCGTGCCGGACTTCATCAACCTCAAGATCGAGCGTCCTGGCGAGGTTCTTCGCCTTCCGTCCCTTCCCGTCACGACCAACGTCACGGCCACCGCGGCCGAGGGACGCGTCCGCGCGGCCGCGCTCCTGAAGGACGCGGGGATCGTCCGCATCGACGAGATCATGTCCCTCTTCCGCGAAACCTACGCGATGCGCGGGGCGATGCTCCTCGACGCGGACACGCTCGAGCGCCTCGAGCCCGATCCGGTGCGCGGCGTGCGGGCGACCTACATGGACGACGCCGAGTCGCTCCTCAAGGGGACGGCGAGCGGCAAGAACCACTACGCCGAGGCGATCGTCCTCGCGACGAAGGTCCAGCACGCGCCCGGCATCGTGGGCGAAATCTGCGTGTCGGACGATCCCGACTACGTCACGGGCTATGTCGCGACGCGCGCAATCGGCTACCAGCGCATTACCGTAATCAAGGAGAAGGGCGACCCGTGCGGCGGACGCATCTTCCTCTACCGCGGACCGCGCGAGCGGGTCCCCGAGACGGTCGCCTTCCTCGAGAAGACCCCGGTTGTCGTCGAGGACGTGCCCGTCCTGGGGGCCGTCGCCGCCGAGCGCCGCTGGGACGGCCTCGCCGCAGACCTCGAGGTCCGCAGGTCCGCCGGCCTCTACCGCACCTGCCGGACGCTCCACTCGGCCACCGGTCCGACGTGCGACCTCCACCCCTCCACGCCGCCACCCCTCCGGCCTTCCCACCCTCCAACCCTCCTCGTCCTCTCCTCCAACGACTACCTGGACCTGGCGCGGGATCCGCGCGTCACCGGGGCGGCCGCGGAGGCGGCGCGGACCTGGGGCGCGGGCTCGGGCGGGTCGCGGCTCACGACCGGCACCCAGCCGCCGCACGTGGCGCTCGAGCGGCACCTTGCGGCGTTCAAGGGGACGGAGGACGCGATGGTCTACGCGACGGGGTATATGGCGAACGTGGGCGTCATCTCCGCGCTGGCGAAGAAGGGCGACGCGATCCTTTCGGACGAACTCAACCACGCGTCCATCATCGACGGGTGCCGTCTCTCGGGGGCGGACGTCATCGTCTACCGCCATGCGGACCTCGACGACCTCGCGCACAAGCTGGCGGGCTGCCGCGAGCACCGGCGGCGGCTGGTCGTCTCGGACGCGGTCTTCTCGATGGACGGCGACTGTCTCGACCTGCCGCGCTTCCTCGCGGTCTGCCAGGCGCACGACGCCTTCTCGATGATCGACGAGGCCCATTCGACGGGCGTCCTCGGTGCGACCGGCCGCGGCCTCGCCGAGCGGTTCGGCTGCGGACATCCCGACATCACGCTGGGGACGCTCTCCAAGGCGCTTGGAGCGGAAGGCGGATTCGTCTGCGGTTCGCACACGCTCGTCGAGTATCTTCGCAACACGTCGCGCAGCTTCATCTTCTCGACCGCGCCAGGCGCGCCGGCGATGGCGGCTGCGGAGGCGGCGCTCGCCGTGCTCGAGCAGGAGCCGGGGCGCGTCGGGCGGCTGCGGGACAACGTCGCCTTCTTCGTCGCCGAACTGGCGAAGCGGGGCCTGGCGGTGAAGACGGATTCCGCCATCGTGCCGATTCCGGTCGGTGACGAGCGCCGCGCCCTCGCGGCTTCGGCCGCCCTGCAGGAAAGGGGCTTCCTCATCCCCGCGATCCGCTATCCGACGGTCGCGAAGGGACAGGCCCGCCTGCGCGCGGCGGTGATGAGCGCGCACACGAAGGAACAGCTCGCGTCCGCCGCAGAGGCCATCGCCGCCAATCACCCAGACGGGGTGTGCCCACGGGGAACTTCGATGTGATATAATTACGCCACTATGAAAAAGATGAATATGGTCATCGCCCAGTCGGGCGGCCCCTCGATGGTGATCAACCAGTCGCTCGTCGGAGCGGTGCTGGAGGCGCGCGGCAGCGCGAAGATCGGAAAGATCCTCGGTGCGAAGCACGGCATTCTCGGCATTCTCGGCAATGACTACATCGACCTGCGCAAACCTTCCGTGAAGAAGCTTGAGGCGATTGCGGAGACGCCTTCGTCGGCGCTCGGCAGCTGCCGCAAGAAGCCGAATGCGGACGACTGCAAGGCCATTTTCGAAGAATTCCGCAAGCTGGACGTCGGCTACTTCTTCTACATCGGTGGCAATGACTCGGCGGACGCCGCGCGCATCGTCGCCGAGGAAGCCGAGAAGGCGGACTATCCGCTCGTCGTCTACCACATCCCGAAGACAATCGACAATGACCTCAGGAGCTGCGACCACACGCCAGGCTTCGGGTCCGCCGCGCGCTTCGTCGCGAGCGCGATCCGGGGCGACGACCTCGACAACCGCGCGCTCGGCGGCGTGAAGATCGACATCATCATGGGCCGCGACGCGGGCTTCCTGACGGCGGCCTCTGCGCTGGCCCGCGCGCACGAGGACGACGGTCCGCACCTCATCTACCTCCCCGAGGTCCCGTTCTCCGAGGAGAAGTTCATCAAGGACGTCAAGGCGGCGATGAAGAAGTACGGCCGCTGCGTCTGTGCGGTCTCCGAAGGCATCCGCGGCAAGGACGGCATCCCGATGGGCGCGAAGCTCGGCTCGGGTGAGACCGACAGCCACGGCAACGTCCAGATGTCCGGCACGGGTGCCCTGGGCGATGCGCTTGCGACGGTCCTCAAGACGAAGGCCGCGATCAAGCGCGTCCGCGCCGACACGTTCGGCTACCTGCAGCGTTCGTTCCCGGGCATCGCCTCGAAGGCCGACCAGGCCGAGGGACGCGCCGCCGGCGCGGCCGCGGTGAAGGCGGCGCTCGAGGGCAAGCTCACGAAGGGCACGATTGCGATCGTCCGCAAACCGGGCAAGGCGTACAAGGTCGCGTTCGAGCCGGTCGCCATCCAGAACGCGGCGAAGTATACGCGCAGCGTGCCGAAGGAGTACATCGCGAAGAACGGACACGACGTGACCGAGGCCTTCCTCGCCTACGCGCGGCCAATCGTCGGTGAACTCCCGAAGTGCGAGATTTTCTAAGTTGTGCTATAATCTCGGTATGATTGACTTTACCGAGACCCAGAAGAAGACGATCGCGAGCGGCCTGACCGTACTGGCCCTCGCGGTCGTCGTCGTTTTCGTGACCCTCGTCGGATGGCTGGTCCTCCGCGTGCTCACCTTCGTCGCGCCGGCGATCACGCCGGTCGTTTTCGGCCTGTTTCTGGCGATGTTCTTCCGGCCCTACTACGGGTTCCTGGTCCGCCGCCTGCGCCATCCGGCCCTGTCCGTGACGGTCGTGATGCTGTCCGTCCTCATCCCGCTCGCTCTCCTCCTCTGGAACTTCGGCTCCTTCGTCGTGACGCAGATCTTCGAGTTCATCGGCAATGCTCCCGAGCGGACGGAGCGGTTCGTCGCCTGGTTCAACGCGACGTTCCCGAACGCGGTCTCCCAGGCCGACCGGCTCGGCATCCCGTATCGCGAATGGATGTCGAACCTCAAGAGCGGGGCGCTGGAGACGGCGGGCAATCTCCTCGGCTACATGTCGAGCCTCCTCAACTGGCTCGTCTCGCTCATCTTCTTCGTCTACTTCCTGACGCGTCCGACGGTGACGGGGTCCGACTGCGTCAACGGACTCGGCTTCCTCAAGGCCGATACGAAGGTCTTCGTCGCCGATCAGATCGACGCGTTCCTTCAGATCGTCGTCGGCTTTTTCCAGCGCCAGGTCGTCATCTGCGTCATGGAGGGCCTGATGTACGGAACGGGCTTCTGGCTGGTCGGCCTCGAGTATGGTTTCCTCCTCGGCTTCCTGCTGGGTCTCCTGAACCTCGTTCCGCTCTTCGGCACGGTCGTCTGCCTGCCGATGGCGCTCCCGCTTGCCTACTGGGGGAACGGCGGATCGTCGCTCTGCCTGGTCGGCGTCCTCTGCGTCTGGCTGACCGGCCAGGTCCTGGACGGCTACCTGATCACGCCGAAGATCCAGGGCGACAAGACGGGCCTCGGCTATGCCGGCGTCATCTTCTCCTTCTTCTTCTGGGGCGTCGTCTTCCAGTCCCTCCTCGGACTCCTCCTCGCCATCCCGCTCTCCGCCTTCTGCCTCGTCTTCTGGCGCGCCCTGAAGTCCCGCTACATCAAGCCGGTGATCTGACCGTTCGGGTTGAGTTGAGTACGCTTACACAAAGAGAGTTAAAGACAGACCATCAGGAAAATGCTATAATTTGGGGCATGATTACTTTGATTATTGCCATTGCCGTCGCGTGCGGCGGCTATTCCGCGATGCATTTCGCGGCTGGGGTTGGAAACGGGTGGAGCATGGCGACCGGCGTCGGCTGTTTCTTGCTCTTTCAGGTCGTTTTCGGGAACATCCTGCGCAAGCGGATGGCCAAGGACATGGAGAGCGTCCAGCTCATTCTCGTCGAGGGCCAGAAGAAGATCCAGACGAAGATGCAACGCTGGCAGGTGCGTCCGCCGGGCAGCATCCAGGCCGCCCAGAAGGAGCTTGCCGACGACCAGCGCGGCTTCGTGCGTGAGGCCCTTGCGCAGACCGAGGTGCTCAAGAAGTACCGTCTCTGGGTGCCGATGATCGACCGCCAGATGGCGACCGCGCAGATGCAGCTCAACTGGATGATCAAGGACTTCAAGCGCGTGGACGAGCTGATGCCCAAGGTGTTCCTGGTCGACCCGACGCTGGCGGCGATGAAGCTCGCCCGCCTGCAGATGACCGGTGCCCCGACCGCCGAGATCGCCAAGGTCTACGAGAAGGCCACGCGCCGCCTGCGCTACAACCAGAACGCCCTGGTGGCCGGCTGCTATTCGTGGATCCTCGTCAAGCGCGGCGACGTCGACGGCGCGTTCAAGGTCCTCACCGAGGCGCTCAAGAAGGGTGACAACGAGACCCTGAAGCAGAACCACGAGCACCTGATGAACAACCGCCCAGCCCACTTCAGCAACTCCGGCCTCGGGGATGCGTGGTACGCGCTCCATCTTGAGGAGCCGAAGGTCCGGATGCAGCGTCAGCGGTCCTTCTACCGGTAAGGCCATGGCGAAGAAAGCAGTCGTGCTGGCCGCGGGACTGGGGACGCGTCTGCGTCCCCTGACCTGCTCCGTCCCCAAGCCCCTCATGCCCGTCTGGGGCGAGCCCATGCTCGCGCGCATCGTCGGGATGCTCCGCGGCTGGGGCGTCGAGGACATCGTCGTCAACTGCCACTACCTGCACGAGCAGGTCGAGGCCTGGTGCGCGGCCAACGGCTGCCGCGCGAGCTACGAGCCCGAGATTCTCGGCACAGGCGGCGTCCTCAATCCGCTCCGGGACTGGATCGGCGCGGACGACTTCTACCTCGTCAACGCCGACATCGTCGTCGAGGGCCTCGAGCGCGATCCGTTCCCCGTGCGCGCGTTCGTCTCGAACGAACCTGGCGTCTCGGTCGTCGGCGCCTGCCTGATGACCGAGGAAGGCCCCCGCACGATCGAGGCGGAGCCTGGCGGCAAGCTCGTCACCTGCTGGAAGAGTCCCGATCCCGGCTGGGACGGAACCTACACCTATTGCGGCGTCGCGCTCCTCAAGGCCGCGATTCTCGACTACGTGGAGCCGTCCGGCTTCTCCACCATCGTCCAGGCCTACGAGCGGGCGATGATGGACGGCAAGTTCGTCCGCGGCGTCGTGCCGAAGGATATGCTCTGGACCGACGCCGGAACGGTTGCGAGCTATATGGACCTCAACCGCGCCGGGGACGAGAACGCCTACGCGGCGCTGCCGCAGGTCCGCGCCGCGTTCGGCGAGGACGTCGCCGAGGTCGAGTTCCTCGGCGCGCGCGGGAGCGACCGCTGCTTCTTCCGCTCCGGCCAGGCGATCGCAATCGTCTACGACGACGCGCAGCGCGCCGAGAACGCCCGCTATGCGGGGCATGCCCGCTGGCTCAAGGAGCAGGGCGTCTCGGTGCCCGAGATCCTCAAGGACCTCCCCGGGCAGAAGACGCTCGTCATGTCCTTCGCCGGGTCGACGGACCTTCAGCACCGCGTCGAGAAGGCGGGTCCGCGCACGGTCGAAAGCTACGTGCCCGTCGTCGAGATGCTGGCGAAGTTCAACGGACTTGACGCCTCGGCGCTTGACCTTGAGCCGGCCTTCGGTCCCGACCTCTGGCAGTGGGAGCACGACCTCTTCCGCGAGCATTGCCTCGGCGCGCGTTTCGGACAGGAGATGCCCGAGGCCGTCGCGAAGGAGCTCGCGTCCGTCGCCGCGCGCCTCGAAGAGGAACCCAAGGCCCTTGTCCACCGCGACTTCCAGTCCACGAACGTCCTCTGGAAGAACGACGCGCTCACGATCATTGACTTCCAGGGCATGCGGGAAGGTCCCGCGGCCTACGACCTCGCCTCGCTTCTCTACGATCCGTACGTGAAGCTGACGGACGGCGAGCGCAAGGCCCTCGCGGCCCTGTACGGCAAGGCCGCGAACCGTCCCGACATCGCCGCCGTGCTGCCGTTTGCCGCCGTTCAGCGGCTCGTGCAGGCGCTCGGCGCCTACGGACGCCTCGCGTCCGTCGGCCAGCCCCAGTTCGGCCGCTACGTGCTGCCGGCCCTCGAGAACCTTCTCGCCGCCGCGGACGAAGCCGGTCTCGACGCGATCGGCGCCCTGGCCGAAGACCTCATCGCCAAGGAAAACCACCATCCTCACCACGACGACACCTGCACCTGCCACCACTAACCTAGACCTCATCCCTCGACCTCACCCACCATGAACCCCATCCGCACATTTCTCAGTCGCATCAGGAAGACGGGCGCCAAGCGTCCGGGCCTGGTGAAGACCGTGGCGATGGGGCGCGAGCGCGAGTTCGAGGCGTGGGACGTCGGGCAGGACACGTACATCTTCGAGGTCGGCGTGAGGGATCATCTGGACGAGCGGCCGAGCGTGCTCCTGGTGGAGAAAGCGGACCTGAAGCGCAAGGCGAAGGGGCGGGTCATGACGATGACGACGGGGAACCATTCGGTCGCCGCGTTTCCGCTCCTGGACGGACGCTTCTGGAAGCTCTCGCACGTGCCGTCCGCGAAGCGCGGCGAGACGCTGATGCACTGCATCCTCTGCGCGAACGTCGTCTGCGGCACGATCGAGATCTCCCAGCGCGACGTGCCGGCGAAGCGGCTCTTCAAGACGGACGAGTGGCTCCTCTCCTCGGCTGGCTTCGCCTTGCCCGACATCGTCATGGGCGAGCGCAACGACGCGACGCTCGACCACTACCGCCGGCTCGGCCAGGAATGGCGCGTGAAGCAGCTGGCGTGGACGGAAGGGGAGATGAAGGTCGCTCTCGCGGCGGCGAAGAAGCGCATTTCCGCGAAAGTGACGTACTATCACTCGATGAAGGGCGTGCACTTCCTGTCCTTCTCCGAGTTCTGCCGTTTCGTCGCCCTCGCGCAGTCCTCGCCGGACGACTTCGTCAAGGCGCTCCGCGAGATGGTCAGCGTCTACGAGGGCAACGTCTACTCCTTCACCCGCATGCCCAAGCACCGCGGGCATCACGAGATCGAGCTCTTCGGCCTGCAGCGCGGCGTCGCGCTCGACCGCATCGTGCCCGAGCTCGACAAGCTGATGGAGGCGATCGCCCTCGGCCGCATCGGACACCTCGGCGTCATTCAGCGCGCGGAGGAGATCGCCTCGCTGTACGAGTCGCTGCTCTCCCGTCCCGAGCTCGCGGACGAAACGAGCCCCGTCTTCGTCGAGCAGCTTTATATGTACATCACGGGCGAGATCTATTCCGTCCAGGGCGAAGGCGCCACGCCGGCGTTCGACGACCGTCGCACGGCGCTTCCGGGCGCGACGTTCGTCGAGGGACGCCCCGTCTTCCATCCGGGGGCGGACGACCGCAGCGAGGTGCTGCTCTCGAACATCCGCGGCCTCATGAGCAAGGACGAGATCGTCGAGTATGCGAACGTCTACGAGCTCCGAAGCGAGGACGAGAACGCGCCGTTCGGCAAGGGCCGCACGCGCGAAATCGTCTACAAGACGAACCGCAGTCCAATCGAGCGCAGCAAGGTGGAGAAGCGCCTGTCGATGGCGAAGCGCGGCTACGCGAGCTACATGCTCGCCCGCATCGAGGCGTTCAAGGCCCTCGGCGTCGCGCTGAGCGAGTACAAGATCCTGCGCCGCCGTGCGAGCACGGGGCGCCGTCCCCTCGACTACTTCATCCGCGACCGTCTCGAGGGCGAGCCGATGGACTCGATTCCGGCGAACTACTTCTGCAGTGCGGACGACGCCGCCTGCGAGGAGAAGGAGGTCGTCCTCGCCCTCGCCCAGCTGATGGGCGACGCCGCCGCGCAGAACATGGCGATGAAGAAGTTCGACCCGAAGACGAAGTCGCCGCTCTTCGGCATTGGCAAGGAGATCTACGAGTTCGAGTACGATATCATGGCCGCGCGCATCGTCCCCAAGAAAGTCGCGACGTGCTCCGTCCGCGGCAGCTTCGGCTGGCCGGACCTTGCGTACACGGACGAGAACCTCCAGAAGATGGCGCAGTTCTACCTCGCCTACTACGCGCACGCGCTGAAGGCCTACCAGCGCCATCACAAGGTGACGATGCAGGAGGTTGCGGAGCGGTTCATGGACGGCTTCGAATATCGGACGCACGCGATGGAGTGGCAGCTGTCGGTGCTGCGCGACAAGTTCGAGGACTTCTGTCCGAAACTGCCCGCCAGCTACGCCTTCAACCGCAAGTGGCGCTTCGTCCTGTGGTCCCTCGAGCGTCAGGAGCGGCGCCTCCCGATCATCCGCAAGATCTTTTTCAAGAAAGTCGAGATTGAAGAACATGAAGACACTGGGCATCATTCCTAGTCGGTTCGGATCGAGCCGTTTCCCCGGAAAGCCGCTGGCGATGCTGGCGGGCAAACCGCTTGTCGCGTGGGTCGTCGAGGCCGTCAAGAAGGCGAAGAGCCTGGACGAGGTGCTCGTCGCGACCGATGACGAGCGCATCGCCGAGACGGTCCGCCAGTACGGCGGCATCGCGGTGATGACCCCGTCCGCGCTCCCGTCGGGGACGGACCGCATCGCGTGCGCCGCGCGCGAGCATAACGCCGCCGCGGGCCTCAGCGACTTCGCGGACGACGACATCCTCGTCAACATCCAGGGCGACGAGCCGCTCATCGACCCCGCCCTCGTCGACGAGCTCGCGCTCAAGCTCCGCCTCAACCCGAAGTGGGACATGGCCACGGCCGTGACGCCGATCCGGTCCGCCGCCGATTTTGCCGCGAAGACCGTCGTGAAGGTGGTTCTCGACCGCGACGACGGCGCGCTCTACTTCTCCCGCGCCCCGATTCCCTGCGACCGCGACCACGACCCGGACCTCGCGTCGGGGCTCTACGTCCGCCACCTGGGCATCTACGCCTACCGCGGCGCGTTCCTGAAGCGCTACATCGCCGAGCCCCCGTGCGCGCTCGAGCAGACGGAGAAGCTGGAGCAGCTGCGCGCGCTCTGGATGGGCGCGAAGATCGCCGTCGTGAAGACGCAGGACGAAGGTGTGGGCGTCGATACGCCCGAGGATGCCGAACGTGTCGCCAGGATTCTCGCCAATCGCGCGTCGTGAGCGCCGGGCGATCGCCCGCCGTGCGTTCATCTGCTCGCTGCCCGTGCTGATGGGCTACACGACGATGGGGTTCGCCGCGGGCGTCCTCTTCGCCGTGCAGGTCGGCGCGCCGTGTGCGCCCGTCTGGGAGTTCTTCCTGGCCGCGCTCGTCATCTCGGGGACGATGAGCTTCTCGGTCGTCCCGGCCATCGTCTCGGGGATGTCCCTCTGGGGCGTCGCGCTCCTCACGCTCGGCATCAACTTCCGCTATGCCTTCTACGGCTTCTCGCTGCTGAAGCGGTGGCGCGGGATTCCCGTCCTGCAGAAGTGGTTCCTCGTCCATTCGCTGGCGGACGAGATCTACGCGCTCGACGTCGGCTGCAAGCTGAAGGATCCGCTCAAGCACCGCTACTACTGCCTCTGGAACCACGCCTTCAACGCGCTCTACTGGGTCGCCGGATCCGTCGCGGGCGCCGTCGCGGGATCGGAGCTCCCGATTCCGTCGAAGGGCATCGAGTTCACGATGGTGGCGCTCTTCCTCGTCATTTTCACCGACCAGATGAAAGGCTTCGTGAAACGTCATGACTGACCAGATCCTCTACCTCGCGGGCGTCGTCGCCGTCGCCTGGCTCGTCACGTTCGCGCTCCGCTCGCTTCCGTTCGTCCTCTTCGCGGGGAAGGACCGCGAGCTCCCGCCGGTCGTGGAGCGCGTCTCGCGCTTCATCTCGCCCGTCATCATCGCGGGGCTCATCGTCTACTCCTACTACGGACTCTACGCCGCGAGCTATTTCACCCCGGCGAAGGACTGGGCATGGCCGCTTCTCGCGGGACTCCTCACCGTCGGGATCCAGCTCTGGAAGGGGAATCCGCTCGTCAGCATCCTGGCGGGCACCGTGCTCTACATGTGTCTCGTCGGCCTCTGCGGCTGCGCGTCGGAAGCGACCGTCACCTACGAGCAGGGCCGCGTCCTCAACGTCAAGAAGCCGCTCATTCGCATGACGACGGAGGGCCTCAAGTTCCAGGACAAGCCGGTCCTTCCCGAGCAGGTCGTTCCGCGGCTCGAGGCGCTGGACATCCCGAAGGAGAACGATCTCTACGTGCAGATCGACGAGGACTATGCGGACCAGCGCGCGATCTGGGTGTTCGTTCACAACTACCTGCACCGCGGCGGCTACCGGCATGTGATTCCGATGCGCGCCCAGCGGACGGTCGTCGGCACGGCGGAGAAGGTCTCGGCCTCGATGAGACCGGAGTCGAAGATTCCGTTCAGCGGACGCACCACCACGCCAGGCCGCATTTCTTCCGGACCGGCGCGGCAGGTGCTGCCGCCGTCCGTGCAGCGGAGGACCCGCTGATGGCCGCCGCCGTCCAAGCCCGCATCGCCGAGCTCCGCCGTCTCATCGAGAAGGCGAACCACGACTACTACGACCTTGCGCAGCCGACGGTCGGCGACCGTGACTACGACCTCTGGGAGCAGGAACTTCTCCGCCTCGAGGCCGAGCATCCCGAGTACGCCACGCCCGATTCGCCCGTCCGCCGCGTCGCGGGCGGCACGAGCGAGGGCTTCCGCAAGGTGACGCACGAGCCGCCGATGCAGTCCCTCGACAAGACGCACGCGAAGGGCGAGCTCGCCGAGTTCGATGCCTTCGTCCGCAAGACGGTCCAGGGCTTCACCTACGTCGTCGAGCCGAAGATCGACGGCATCTCCCTGTCGCTGCGCTACCGGGGCGGTAAGCTCGTCTGCGCGGCGACGCGCGGCAACGGGACGGTCGGGGACGACATCACGGCGAACGTGCGGACGATCAAGACCATTCCGCAGCTTCTTCCCGCCGACGCGCCGCAGGACCTCGAGGTGCGCGGCGAGGCCTACATGACGCGTGAGGGCTTTCTCGCCCTCAACGCGCGCCAGGCGGCGGCGGGACTCGAGGAGTTCGCCAATCCGCGCAACGCGTGCGCGGGCTCGCTCAAGCAGCTCGATCCGCGCGTCACGGCGGAGCGTCCCCTGGACGTCATCCTCTACAACGCGGGCGGCACGGGCTGCGACGGCTTCGCGTCCCACTCCGAGATGATCGCCGCCTTCCGCCGCTGGGGCTTCCCGGTCGCGCCGTGGTCGAAGGCCGTGAAGACGCTTGAGGAAATGTACGCGGCGATCGACGAGCTGCAGTCCCTCCGCCACACCTTCCGCTTCGAGATCGATGGTGCCGTCATCAAGATCGACGAACGCCGCTTCTACGCGCCGCTCGGCGCGACGGCGCACGGTCCCCGCTGGGCCCGCGCCTACAAGTACGCGCCCGAGCGCGCCGAGACGGTCGTCGAGGCAATCACGGTGCAGGTCGGGCGCACGGGCATCCTGACGCCCGTCGCCGAGCTGCGTCCGACGGACCTCGCCGGCTCGACCATTTCCCGCGCGACGCTGCACAACGCCGACCAGATCGTCCGCCAGGACATCCGCATCGGCGACCATGTGTGGCTCGTGAAGGCGGGGGACGTGATTCCGGCGATCGATTCGGTCATTCCCGAGAAGCGCACGGGTGCTGAAAAGCCGTTCGTGATGCCGTCCGCCTGTCCCGTCTGCGGCGGCGCCGTGGCGCGGCTCGAGGGCGAGGTTGCGGTGCGTTGCGTCAATCCGGCGTGTCCCGCGCAGCTCCAGCGCCGGCTCGAGCACTTCAGCTCGCGCAACGCCTTGGACATCAAGGCCCTCGGCGGCAAGGTCGCGGACGCGCTCGTCGAGAAGGGACTCGTCGCCGATCCGCTCGACCTCTTCACCCTGGACTACGCCGCGCTCGCGAAGCTCGACGTCGGCGAGGCCGGCGCGCCGCGCAAGTTCGGCAAGAACGCGGAGAACATGCGCCAGGCCGTGGAGGCCGCGCGCGGGGCGACGCTCGAGCGCTGGCTGTTCGCGATCGGCATTCCCAACGTGGGCGTGACAGTGGCGAAGGACATTGCGGACGCGCACGCGCGGTTCAGCGAACTCGCGGATAGCGCGGTCCTGAAGGATGTGATCGAGAACGACGCGAAGAAGGGCAAGGAGCGGCGGATCCTCAAGATCAAGGTCGAGGCGGCGAAGGCCGTGCTCGCCTTCTTCGCGAGTGATTACGGACGCTCCTTCGCCGCACGGATGGCCGCCCTCGGGCTCGACCCGGGACGTGCCGCGCGGGCGGCGGCGCGGACGGAGGGGCCGCTGGTCGGCGCGGGCTGCGTGCTGACGGGCTCGCTCTCCCGTCCCCGTCCCGAATACGCGAAGCTCATCGAACAGGCGGGCGGCATCGTGCAGAGCGCGGTGACGTCCAGGACGCGGTATCTCATCGCCGGCGCGAACGTCGGCGCGACCAAGACCGACAAGGCGCGGGCGCTGGGGACTGAGGTCATCGACGAAGCGAAACTGAAGGAGCTCCTCGGACTGACGGACGCCGTGCCGCCGGCCGGGGACGCCGCATCGGCTGTGCAGGCCCCGGGGGGCGTCCTGACGCAGGGTGAGCTCTTCTAACCGAAAAATGATAAAATAGACAATCAACCATGATCAGCCTGATGAACGAGCTCATGGGGGGACTGAAGGAAGGAAATCAGAACAAATGAAAGAACTGGTCATTGGCGGCAAGAAATTCACGAACCGCTTTTTCCTGGGAACCGGCAAGTTCGCCTCGGGCGACCTGCTGAAGGCCGCGCTGGCGGCGAGCGGAACGGAACTCGTCACCACGGCGCTGACGCGCGTGCATGAAGGCGATGCCGCCAACGACGACATCCTGAAGGTGATCGACCGCTCCAAGGTCGAGATCATGCTCAATACCTCGGGCGCGCGCAACGCGGACGAGGCGATCCGCATCGCGAAGCTCGGCAAGGCCGCGGGCTACAACTGGATCAAGATCGAGGTCC
>CAMEZU010000012.1 GCA_945947925.1 uncultured Verrucomicrobiota bacterium | reverse complement strand
ACGCTTCACGCCGGAATCGGTGTCAAAAAGACCCACAGTTATGCACGAAGCCTCTTTTTCATCAGCACGGAGCCGATGGCGTGACGGCTGCTTCGCTTAAAAAAGTCGGAAAGGGCGTGTACTCGGGTGCGGTGACGGCCAATGGGGAAAAGTTTGACGTTACCATCAAGTATGATGGCAAGACGATTGAAGCGACGGGCGAAGCTGTTACCCTGTACAGACTTGGACAGGTTGCCGAAGCCATTGATGAAGCGCTTGACCAAAACTGAGAATCCTGTGTCTGTAAATAATATCCCCGATTCAACCAAGACGCGGCTTTGCCGCGTCTTTTCTGATATGCCGCGCATTCAGCAGTCGAACATGCTGCCGAGAACGCGATGCCCGTGGCGGCGCCTTTCACCAACGTTATGTCCCCATCGTGGCATTCGGCCTGGACTAACACGAATTTAACCGGATTCAAATGGAGTTCTGACATTCGTTTCGTAGACTGTACGGCACAGACTACGAAAGGAATGACATGAAGAAGATGATGATCGGTTGTGCGGCGGTTGCCGCGGGGCTGTTGGTTGGAGGGTGCTCGAAGGGCTTTGATCCGGCGGGCGAAATCGGACTCGTGAGCCGCGAGGACGGCTCGGGCACGCGCAGCGCGTTCGTGGAGCTGACGGGCGTCCAGGTGAAGGAGGCGAACGGCAAGAAGGTCGACAAGACGAGTCCGTCCACGATGGTTGCGAGCTCGACTGCGGTGGCCCTCACGACCGTCGCCAGCGATCCTGCCGCGCTCGGCTATCTCTCGCTCGGATCGATCAACGATTCCGTGAAGGTGCTGTGTGTCGACGGCATCGCCCCGACCCGCGAGGAGATCGCGGCGGGACGCTATGCGCTCGTCCATCCCTTCAACGTGGTGACGCGCGGCACGACGGACAACCTGAAGCCGGCGGCGAAGGACTTCCTCGCCTGGGTGCTCAGCACGGACGGCCAGGATGTCGTCGAGAAGGCCGGTTACCTGCGCGTCGGCGATCCCAAGCCCTACACGGGCAACGCGGGAATCGCAGGCAAGGTCGTCTGCTCGGGATCGTCCAGCGTGACCCCGTGCATGGAGAAGCTGAAAGAGGCGTATTGCGCCACGCATCCGCAGGTCACGGTCGAAGTGCAGCAGAGCGACTCGTCGACGGGTGTCACGGACGCGCGGGACGGCGTGTGCGATCTCGGCATGGCGAGCCGTGCCCTGAAGGCGAGCGAGTCCGACGCGGGCCTCGTTGCGACGGCCATCGCCCTGGACGGACTCGCCGTCGTCGTGAATCCGCAGAATCCGATCGAGAACATCTCGAAGGAGAACCTGCGCAAGGCGTTCACGGGCGAGATCACGACCTGGGACCAGGTGAAGTAACCCCAACGGATCGGACGCGCCCATGGAACGCGCATTCAAGGGAATCTTCGCGGGCGCGGCGGCCCTCGCCGTCGCGTCCGTCGGAACGATCTGCCTCTTCCTCATCCTGGAAGGCGCCCCGGCAATCGGACGCATCGGCTTCGGCGAGTTCCTCGCCGGCACGTCATGGCGTCCGAGCGAGAATGTCTTCGCCATCCTTCCGATGCTCGCCGGCTCGGGCGCAATCACGCTCGGCGCGGCGCTTCTGGGCGTGCCGATCGGCATCCTCACGGCCGTGTTTCTCGCGGCCTTCTGTCCGAAAGGCCTGGACCGTCTGGTGCGACCCGCCGTCACGCTGATGGCCGGCATCCCGAGCGTCGTCTACGGCTTCTTCGGCCTGATGACGATCGTGCCGCTCGTGCGCGACGTGTGCGGCGGCCGCGGCATGTGCATCCTCTCCGCGTCGATCCTGCTCGCGATGATGATCCTTCCGACCGTCATCGTGGTGGCGGAGGCGGCGCTGAAGGCCGTCCCGACGACGATCTACGAAGGCGCGCTCGCCCTCGGGGCGACCCACGAGCGAAGCATCTTCGCGGCAGTTCTCCCCGCGGCGAAAAGCGGGGTCTGGGCAGCGGTCGTCCTCGGCATCGGACGCGCGGTCGGCGAAACGATGGCCGTCATCATGGTCGCGGGCAACCAGCCGCTCATCCCGACCTCGCTGCTGAAGGGCGTACGGACGCTGACGACGAACGTTGTCCTCGAAATGGGCTACGCAACCGACCTTCACCGCGAGGCCCTCATTGCAACGGCGCTCGTCCTCTTCGTCCTGACCCTCGCCCTCAACGGCGGCTTCTCGTTCCTGAAGCGACGCTGAGGAAAGCCTGATGAGAAATACGAAAACTCCGTCCCGAACCGGCGGAGTTTTTGCTATAATTCGGCTTGTGAGAATATCATGCGGTCTGGGGAAAGGAGAAGAAGATGAGCTATACATTGACGATTGATGCGCCTCAGGATGCCGTGTTGTTTGCGACGCGTAATGGTACTCGTTCAAGTGCAGAACTCGGTGCTCTTTTTGTCGCCTTCCTTGTCGAGAAAATGGGGTATGTCGCGGAGAAGGTCGATAATCCGTTTGAGCAGTTCTGCGGAATCTGGGATGAGAATCAGTTCGCCGAATTCCAAGACGCAACCCGTCGTACGGTTGTGCCGGGAGATTGGCAGTGAAGCGCATTGTGATCGACACAAATGTCTATTCGTTTCTGTTAAGGGGACGGAAGGATATTGCTCAGTTTCTCTCGACCTATGACTCTGTGCTCGTTCCTGCGGTGGTGCTAGGAGAGCTCGAAGCGGGTTTTAGGAAGGGATCTCGTTATGAGCAGAACAAAACTGCGCTCAAGAAGTTCCTCTTTGTTCCGAGTGTTCGGGTCTTGGATGTCTCAAGTGCAGCTGCAGAGACATACGGGCGAATCTATGCCGAATTGCAGGCTATCGGTGCAATGATTCCGATCAACGATGTTTGGATTGCCGCGCAAGCGATGTCCGAAAACGCCCCGCTGGTGACGTTTGATGCGCATTTCCGCAAGATCGCAGGGTTGAATTTGATTCTCAAAGAAGTCTGATCCAACCCACCGCAGTATCCAGACGAAAAAACTCCGCCCCCGAAACGGCGGAGTTTTTGCTATAATTTGTCTTGTTGACGCGAGGCACGCACGTGTATCGCCGAGACAAGACATAAACGCTGCAAAGCAATCGTTCTGTTGGAACCTGAGAAATTTCGATAGATGAACGATACTGATGCAGAGCAACACGCACACCTCTGCGTGCCTCTCTTCGTATATTCATCTAGGGCTTTCTCAGGGCCTCAACAGAAGATCGGAGAGAGGCCGTTTCCTTTTTCTACCGATTGTTTTGCCTTGCGCGAACATCGGAATGCCCGACCGATAGTTCGTCATAAACACTCGGGTCGATGCGAAAGGAAAACAGAATGAAGCAGTTTGTGTATGGTATTGGCCTGGCGGTAATGCTGGCTGGATGTGCTTTTAATCCTGAATCCTTGCCTTTGGGAGAGAAGGATTCCATGGTTTATGTTGACGAAGGTGCTCCGAAGACCCTTGAGAAGAAGGAGACGAAATTCAAAGTAGCCGTCATCACCTCTGCGGGCGACTACAAGGCCCTGAAGAAAGTGACGGAAGCGCTTGACAGTTCGTTTAATGCGAAGTTGGCTGCCTTGTCGTTCTTCCAGGTGGTCGATCGCACGAGTCAGGCAGCATTGATCGAAGATGCGCTTAAGTCCGGGAATGACGCAAGCGAGATTCCGCTGTCCGGTGTCGAGGCCGACTTTGTTGTCGTTGCGCGAGTTGCCTCGTTCACGGCCGAGAAGAAAGATTATACATATACGCCGAAGCAGAAAAAGAACGCTCCGCCCGCGCAGCCGCAGACCTCCACGCAGTATACGGCGCAGATCGTTCTGGATTTCAAGTGGATTGACAAGGCGACTCAGCGTGTTGTTATGACGGAGTCCTATCGCCCTCAGATTGGCGCTACGAGTTCGGAAGTAGCTTTGGTTGATGCAATCGGCAGGGCTGCCGAGAATTCGGCCCGCGACTTCTGTGCGAAGATTGGCGTCAAGTATGCGCCGCCCGCCCGCGTCCTTCAGACGCGTGGTAACGGTGCGGCTGCTCGTATCTCGCTTGGCAAGAACTATGGCGTTGGCGAAGGTACGCCCGTTTGCTTCTATGAGATTGTCGATAATTCCGACGTCGGCGGAGCGGCGCGCGACATGAACGATATTGCGACGGGTGTTGCTCGGCGCGTTGAAGAGAAGACCTCTTGGGTTGAGGTTGACAATGCTGAGAAGGTGAACGTCCGTAAGGGAGTCTATGTTCGCCTTCTTGAGAAGAAGGCGGGTCCGGTTTTTGGTTCGTTCTAATTGAAGACCGGTTTGTAGACGCGATATGACGAAGGATACGTCAATGAAAACATGGACACATCTATTGGTTTGTTCGTGTCTCTTCCTCGGTATGGCCTGCGCCGTGCAGGCTACCGAGGAAGATGAGTACGAAGAGGTTGTTATCGTGCGTCGCAAGAAGCGGCCTCCCGCACAGGAGGTGAATGTCATTGTCGCACCAGCACCGGTGGTAGCGGTACCGGCTCAACCCGCACAGGCCGCAAAGCCTGCGAAGCCCAAACCGCCTGAACCTCCGGCTGTCGAAGCTTCCGATCCGCGACGCCTTGTCCGCTACTTCTGCAAGGCATGGAAGGATGAGCAGTGGGAGCGCATGTGGTGGGCGATGACGCCTCAGTTCCGCAAGGAAGTACCGCTCAAGAAGTTCAAGGCGCGTTTTTCCGATGATGCGGAACTTAACGGCGGGTTGCTGGACGAGAATATCTCGGATGTCTCGGAATCCAATTCCGGAACAACCGTTAAGATCGAACTCCAGTTCAAGTTCCCGAACGCGAAGCCTCGTGTTGTCGAAGCCGTTGCTCGGAAAATCGTCGGCGGGCAGTATCGCCTGACAGATAGTGCGATTCTTCCTGTCGATCTGAATGATCTCTAATTCTGAAAGTATAATTGACGACAACAAAAAGGAAGGAAAACAACAAGATGAATAACTTGTGGAAACTGGCCCTTATGGGCATGATGGCATTCTCTTTTGCGGCGACAGAAGTGTACGCGGCGGATGATGGAGATGATGAAGAGACGGAAGAAGCTCCGAAGAAGGTTAAGAAGGCCAAGAAGAGCAAGAAGCGTCCGGCACCGTCGAAGGTCTACGTCTCGATTTACCCGTTTGAAAACAAGAGCGGTGTGAATCCTGCGGCAATTAAGACAGTGCAGTCCCGCATCCAGCAGTATATTGTCGGTACGCGCAAGTTCGAGGTTGTTGAGCGCGAGCAGCTCAAGACGGTCATGAAGGAGGCTGGTCTGGCGGCTGGTGGTGTGACGGATGCCGAAGACGGACACACCCCCGAACAGGGCAAGATCAAGCCGACTGCGTTCGTCGTCTACGGAAACATCCTGTACTTCGGCACCGATAAGTCTGTCTCCAAGGGCTCTGGCTATGCGATGTCACAGACCAAGAGCAAGGTGGAGCTTCAGATCAAGTTCGTGCGTGCCGAGACCGGTAAGATTGTTCTTGAGAAGTCCTTCATCGGCGAAGGCTTTGACAAGGCCATTGCCACGGCCGATTCCCAGACTGCGAAGTCGGGCGGCATGCGTGATGCGCTTGACGAGGCCTGCCACATGGTTGTTGATGCGTTGCGCGAGCACACCTATCCTCCGAAAATCGTGGCTGTTGATGACGATGAGATCCGCATCAATATGACGGATTCCGAGGTGAAGGACGGAGACGTCTTTGATGTTAAGCTGTGTGGCGAGGAAAAGTTCGATCCTGATACGAACGAGTCCCTTGGTTACGCCGGCAAGACGGTTGGCCGTGTCATCGTTCAGAGCGCCGATGCCCGCATGGCGACGTGCGAAGCGTCCGACCGCGTCAAGATCAAGAAGGGCAAGGTCGTCAAGACGGAGTGGGATGCTGAGGACATCGATCCCGATGCTGACATGTACATGCTTCACCGCGTTCCGAAGTCTCAGCTGATGAAGGAGAAGAAGCTTGAGGCCCGCCAGTCGGATAACGAGAAGGAGGATTACTTCACCTGATTCTTTGTAAACGAGAATCGTTGGAAATCACAGGGGCATGATGCGATTGCATCATGCCCCTGTGAGTATCATTCGCAGCCGCACTGGTTGGCGAAACAAGAGTGAAATAGGCGGATGAAAGGTTGAGATGGTGGCGAAAATCAGTTGAATAGCGAAGTTTTCTTTGCTGCGCAGGCATTGTTCATGTTATGATGTGTGCGTCTAAAAAATAGTACAATCGCATGAAGAAGGAGATTACGTTTCGTATCAAAAGCCCACGATACAGCATATCTTACTGCAAAACTGCGTCCGATCAGATTTGTCGCCGCGCGCCAATGTTAGCCAATTGTCGGCCTTCTTGTTGCGAATGAGCGCGGGTCGACGACAAATCTGGTCGGGCGCTCGTCTGCGTGCGGCTGTGCCGCCTGCGGATAACGGCACCCTAGACTTTGAAACATGACCTCGGTTTTAACTGAAAGCTAATCCAAATCGCATACGATTCTCATATTCGTTTCGTATACTTTGTACCAAATGAATGCGACAGTAATACGAAAGAAGAGAATCTCCAATTCTGGCTCGGCGTGGCTGCGGGGATTGGTCTGGACCGCCGCCGCGCTGACCGTCGGCCTTCTCGCGGCGATGATCGTCAACCTGACGGTCAAGGGACTGCCACACCTCAAATCCTCGCTCTTCGCCTGGACCTACACGTCGGAAAACGTGAGCCTCCTGCCCGCGGCGGTGAACACGCTCGTGATGACGCTGATCGCGCTCCTTGTGGCGGTCCCGGCCGGCATCGGCGCGGCCGTCTACCTCGTTGAGTACGCGAAGCGCGGCAACTGGTTCGTCGGACTCGTCCGCGTCGCGGCCGAGACGCTCGCGGGCATCCCGTCCATCGTCTACGGACTCTTCGGCGCGATCTTTTTCGTGCGCCGGATCGGGTGCGGGAAGAGCCTGCTCGCGGGCGGACTCACGCTTGCGGTGATGATCCTGCCGCTCGTTCTCAGAACGGCCGAGGAAGCGCTCAAGGCCGTTCCTGACCTCTACCGCGAAGGCAGCTTCGGCCTCGGGGCGGGACGCGTCCGCACGGTCTTCCGCATCGTCCTTCCCGCGGCGGCGCCTGGCCTCTTCGCGGGGATCCTCCTCGCGATCGGACGCATCGTGGGCGAATCGGCGGCGCTCGTCTTCACGAGCGGCACGGTCGCGCAGGTCGCGACGGGACTCTTCGATTCGGGGCGGACGCTCTCCGTCCACCTTTACGCCATCTCGGGCGAGGGACTCTATGTCGGCGAGACGTACGCGACGAGCGTCGTCCTCCTCGTGTTCGTCATCGCGCTGAATGCGGTGGCGGGACTCATTCAGAAAAGATTCGTATGAACAAAATCCTGATCAAGAATGTCAATCTGCACTACGGGACGTTTCACGCGCTCAAGAACGTGAACATCGCGATCCCCGGCGAGTCGATCACGGCCTTCATCGGCCCGAGCGGCTGCGGCAAGTCAACGCTGCTGAAGTCGATCAACCGCATGAACGACCTCGTGGAAGGCTGTCGCGTGGACGGACTCATCGCCCTAGACGGCGAGGACGTCTATGCGCCGGAGACGGACGTGAATCTCCTGCGCAAGCGCGTCGGCATGGTCTTCCAGAAGCCGAACCCGTTTCCGATGTCCGTCTACGACAACATCGCCTTCGGTCCCCGCACGCACGGCGTGAAGGCAAAGCGCGAACTGGACCGCATCGTCGAGCGCGCGCTCCGCCAGGCCGCGATCTGGGACGAGCTCAAGGACCGCCTCGGCAAGTCCGCGCTCGGACTCTCGGGCGGACAGCAGCAACGTCTCTGTATCGCCCGCGCGCTTGCGGTCGAGCCAGAGGTCCTGCTGATGGACGAGCCGACCTCGGCCCTCGATCCGATCTCGACGGGCAAGATTGAGGAACTCTGCCAGGACCTGAAGAGCCGCTACACGATCGTGATGGTGACGCACAATATGCAGCAGGCCCTGCGCATTGCGGACCGCACGGCCTTCTTCCTCCTCGGGGAGATGATCGAGGACGGCCCGACGGAGCGCCTCTTCTCGAAGCCGCGCGACGAACGGACGGAGCGCTACATCACCGGCCGCTTCGGCTGATGCTGTGCAACATTTATATCAACATGACAATGAGAGTTAACGATGAAAATCAATGCACGTTTCGATGCGGAACTGAAGGCGCTACAGCAGGCGCTCGAGGACATGATGTCGCTGGGGCTTGACGGACTTCGGGCGATTGCGGGGGCGCTGGAGGAAGGCAAGGTCGCGGGCGTGGCGCGCGTCGGCGAGATTGCGCAGGAGATCGACCGGGCCGAGCGGAACATCGAGTCGCTCTGCCTGCGGATCCTCCTGACGCGCCATCCTGTGGCGAGCGACCTCCGGCGCGTCTCGGGGACGCTCAAGATGATCAACGACCTGCAGCGGATCGGACACCAGTGCCGTGACTTCGCGGACATCCTGAGCGCGGACGGCGAAAAACTGGAGACGTACCTCGTTCGCCTCTCTCAGATCGCCGACCAGGTGGTCGAGATGTTCGAGGGCGCCATGTCCGCCTGCGTCCACGGAGATACGGTCACCGCGCGAGAGATCGTCCGCTCCGACAACGAGGTCGACGCGGCCTATGCCGTGCTGCGCTCGAGTCTCGCCGAGGAGCTGCGCGGCTCGTCCCATCCCAACGCGGACCGCCTGCTCGACGTCCTGATGCTGGCGAAGTATCTCGAGCGCATGGCCGACCACATCGTTCTCTTCGCCCGCTGGATCATCTTCGCCGCCAACGGCGAGCGGGATCTACCGAACGAGGAGGGGGCGGAAGAGGACCAGGACTGGAACAATCACGAGGAGGAGAAATGAACATCGGGATCTTCGACATTGGTTCGAACACCATTCGGATGAACGTCTACGCCGTCGGCAAGTCTGGCGCGTACGACCTGCTGCTGACGCGGAAGGTCCAAGCGGGGCTTGCCAGCTCTGTCGTCGACGGACGTCTCAGCGAAGCGGGCATCGTCCGCCTGCGCGACGCCCTGCTCGATCTCAAGGAGTGGCTGCGTCATGTCAAGACGGACCGCCTGTCCGCGTTTGCGACTGCGGTCCTCCGGAACATCGCCAACACGCAGGCCGTGCTGTCTCGGATCGAGCAGTCTGTCGGACTCGACATCGCCGTCCTCTCGGGCGAGACGGAGGCGCATCTCGGCTTCGAGGGCGTGCGCGGGCACATCCGCTCGCTGGAGGGCGTCCTCCTCGACATCGGCGGCGGTTCGACTGAGATCACGCGGTTCACGTCCACAGGCGTGACGCGCTGCGCCTCCTATCCGGTCGGCTCCCTCAACCTGTACGACGAGTTCGTCGGAGACGGGATCCTGCCGAAGCGCAAGGAGCTGAAGGAGATGTGCCGCGCCGTCCGCGAGCGCGTCTCCGACGCGGAGCTCGTCGAGTTCGGTCCCTCGGACTACGTCTGCGCGATCGGCGGCAGCTCGCGGTCCGTCATGAAGCTCGCCAACGCCTTTCTCGCCCGCGACGAGCGCCGCTCGGTCTTCACGCGCGACGAGATCGTCCGCCTCCGCGACGCGCTGGCCGAAGGCTCCTCATCCGCGCGCCGGCTCGTCCTGCAGACCTGTCCCCATCGCATCCACACGATCTTGCCCGGCATGACGATCCTCTGCCAGCTCCTCAAGCGCTTCGACGCGAAAGTGCTCGAGGTCTGTCCTGTCGGCATCCGCGAAGGCTATCTCAAGCGCCTCCTGAAGGAGAGTAAATGACCGCAGCGCCGTCGTCTCTCGTGGACCGCGAGCTCGGCTGACTCAAGTTCAACGGACGGGTGCTCGAGGAGGTGGCGCGCAACGACGTGCCGCTCCTGACGGCGATCGCCATCGGCAAGCGTCCGACCTTTCCGTTCTTGCGCAAGTCGCTGAGGCCGTTCCAATTGCGACTGACAAGCGGGCGGGGAGCCTGTATACTGTGCGCCGTTGACATCCACTGACGGAAAGGAGGCGGCGTATGAAGTTCTACCGGTGTGCGAAGTGCGGAAAGATCGTGTGTCCCGTCGCGGAGAGGCCGACGGACCTGGTCTGCTGTGGTAAAACGATGCGGGAGCTGGTCCCCGGCTCGACGGACGGCGACTGGGAGAAGCACGTCCCGGTCTGCTCGGTCGAGAAGGGCGTCGTCTGGGTGCGGATCGGGACGCGCGAGCATCCGATGTCCGAGGCGCATCACATCGACTGGATCGCGGTTGAGGCGAAGGCGGGCTGCCAGTTCAAGTACCTGAAGCCCTGCTGCTACCCCGAGGCCCAGTTCGCCCTCCTCCCGAACGACGAGCTTCTCCGCATCTACGCCTACTGCAACCAGCACGGGCTGTGGCTCCTGGATTGCCGCGCGGGCGGTGGCGCCTTAACACAATCTTAACAGAAGCTGAATCGAATCCTCATTTCCTTTTCGTACACTGTACGGCGTACAAAAGGAGAGAGGAAATGGATTTCTTCAAGCTTTCGATCACGGTTCTCGGCGGACTCAGCATCTTCATCTACGGCATGGGACTCATGTCGGAGGGGCTCACCCAGATTGCGGGTTCGCGGCTGAAGGCGGCGCTCGGGTTCATGACGCGAAACCGCGTCGCGGCGATTCTCGCAGGCACGGGCATCACGGCGCTCATCCAGAGCTCGAGCGCGACGACCGTGATGACCGTCGGCTTCGTCAACGCGGGACTCCTCTCGCTCGAACAGGCGATCGGCGTCATCTTCGGCGCGAACGTCGGCACGACGATCACCGGCCAGCTTGTGTCCTTCAAGCTGTCGGACATCGCGCTTCCCGCCGTGACGCTCGGCGTCATCGGACTCATGGTCGCGAAGCGGCAGTCGGCGCGTGGCGTCTGGCGGACCGTGCTCGGCTTCGGATTCCTCTTCTTCGGCATGACGCTGATGGGACACGAGCTCAAGGCCGTCGCGAAGCTCCCCGAGTTCGTCCGCTTCTTCTCCACCTTCGACTGCACGCCGACCGCTTCGGGCTTCCTACCGATCGGCAGCGTCCTCGGCGCGATCGCCGTCGGCACCTTGTGCACGATGCTCGTCCAAAGCTCGTCCGCGACGATCGGCATCACGATCGCGCTCGCGGAGGCGGGACTCATCAACATCTGGACGGCGGTGCCGATCGTGCTCGGCGACAACATCGGCACGACCATCACGGCCGCGTTCGCCGCCATCGGGACGAACGTGAACGCGAAGCGGACCGCGCTTGCGCATGCGCTGTTCAACCTCGTCGGAACGACAATCCTCGTCACCACGTTTGTCTTCGTCTTCTCCAACGACGCGGGCGTCCGCGCGCCGGCCTTCTTCCACCTGGTCGACGGCTGCACGGCGGGCAACGGTTTCGCGGGGGCGAATCCGGGACGTCACATCGCGATGGCCCACACGCTCTTCAACGTGACGAACGTCATTCTCCTCGCCTTCTTCATTCCGCTCCTCGCACGGGCGTGCCGCTTCTTCATCCGCTCGAAGGACGAGTCGCGCGTCAACACGCTCGAGCCGCATCTTCTCGCGACGCCGGCGCTGGCGCTCGAAGCCGTGCGGATGGCGCTCGGGGACATGACGCGCCGCTCGTGGACCGTCGCTTCCGTGGCGCTGCAGAGCTGCCTCGGCAAGGCCGACGTGAGCGCGGAGTCGATCGAGAACGCGGAGCGCGAGATCGACGAGCTGCGCGGACAGATCCGCAGCTACCTCATCGAGGTCTCGCAGCGGAAGCTGTCCGCCCGCGAGGCGGAGATGATCCCAGAGCTTCTCCACTGCGCGAACGACGCCGAGCGCATCAGCGACCTGGCGCTCAAGGTGTATCGCAAGACGGACCGCGTGAAGGGCGACTTCGCGGACGCGGGGATCGCGCAGCAGGTCTCTCGCGTCGCGGCCGAGGTGCGGCGCTTCGCCCACGTGACGGTCGAGACGATCCGCCGCGGCACGACCGCCTCCGGAGCGGACCTCAAGTCCGTCGAGGGCGAGATCCGCGCCTCGACGCGCGAGGCGAAGGCGGCGATCTGGTCCGACCCGCGGCTGCGCGGCGCTCACGCGAAGGAGGCGCTTGCGGTGCTGTCCGTCTTCAACTGCCTCAGGGACATCGCCCGTCACCTCGGTAACATCGCGGTCCGCGCGCCCGCTTTCACCTAAAGGAGGTTTCGCCATGCGTATGGAAGAACGCAAGCGTCGCAAGGAGCGCCGCACGCGAATCGAGATCGCGATCGGCCTGGCCGTCGTCGCACTGCTCTACCTGCTGCAGCTCTTCGCCTGACGGATTAACCCAAATTTAAACGGGTGCTAATCGAATCGACACATTTGCCTTGTAGAATAGGCGCCATCTACAACGCAAAAGGAAAACCAATACGATGAACAAGATCCAGAAGAAGGGCGCGATGGTTCTCGGGGCGCTGTGCCTAGCGGGTGCGGCTCAGGGGGCGAATCACCAGATGTGGCTCAAGCAGACGATCGAAGGATCGCCGGTGAAGGAAGGCGACTGGAAGGGCCTGCAGGTCAAGGTCGAGCAGGAGGAGAAGTTCAACGAGAAACGTTTCATCGACTCCGAGACGCTCGTGATGCTCGGCTGGAAGATGAATCCGTACCTGAGCGTCTATCTCGGCGACCGCTGGGTCTACGAGCGTTCGGGCGGCAAGGGCAAGCTCCGCGCCGAGCAGCGTCCCACGTTCGACCTCTGCCTCGCCGCGCCCGAGTTCGCGACGCTGAAGCTCGACTTCCGGTCCCGCTTCGAGTACCGCGACAAGCATGCGGGCGACGCGTACATGCGCTATCGCGAGCGCATCCGCCTGAGGACGAGCTGGAGCGTGACGGACTTCAAGATCTCGCCCTTTGCGAGCGAGGAGGCGTTCTTCTCGGACAAGACAAACACGGACAAGGCGGATCTTTTCGACCGCAGCCGCGCGCAGGTCGGCCTCTCGTTCAAGCCGGTGCCCTCCTGCAAGGACCTCTCCTGCAACCTCTACTATATGGTCCAGCACGACATGTCGAACCATTCCTCGAACTGGACGCCCACGAACGTCTGCGGACTCGAGCTGACCTGGAAGTTCTGACGGATGGAAGTGTGATCTAAGTCCTGCGTCTCGCGCGCAGAGGCGGCCTCCCCAGATCAGAGTCTGCAACCGTCCTCTGTCTGCGACGAGAGATGCCGAATGTTGCGTGAGATGATCTGGAAATAAGATTACCGTCCTGCCCGCATTGTCATTCTATAGAAAGGAATTGACAATGAAAGGCAAGAAGCAGCAGGCTAACCCGGAGATCCAGGACGAGAACGACCCCTTGGCCGAGGAAGAGCTCGTGCTTCCGCCGGCCGGGGGCGAATGCGCGTGCGACGGGGGATTTTCGACGCTTGCGGAACAGGATCTGGCGGCGGTAGTGTCCGAGGCGCGCCGAATGGCGGGTGAAGACGGCGTTCTGACGCTTGAGCAGCTCGAGGCGGCGTTGCCCTCGGGGGTTGTCGACGCCTACGGCATCGAAGCGGTCATCGACGCCCTTGAGGCCGAGGGCGTCACGGTCCGACAGGACCGCGCAACGGCGGTTGCGTCTACTGCGGCGGAGTCGGACGAGGATCCGATTCGAACCTATATGCGCCAGCTGGGGCGCGTGGAGCTGTTGTCCCCTAAGGAAGAGAGGGATCTTTTCCGTCGGATTGACGCGTCGGCACGTCGCTGTCGGGAGCTTTTCAACGCCTTCCCGTTCGCGACGCGGTGGTATGCTGACGTCCTGACGGAACTCGAGGGACAGGGGGTCCGATACGACCATATCGTCAGCCACAGCTTTGCGGGCGACCGGGAGTCGTATCTCGCGCGTCTGCCGTCTTTTCGGAAGGAGCTGGCCCGCGCCCGCGGTAAGGCGGGCGCCCTGCGGTGCTTCAGGAATCTCTGCTTCACCGACAAGGTGCTGGAGCGGCTTTGCGAAAAGGCCGTCCGCAGCCGCTCCGGAATCTCGTCCGAGGACCGTCGGACGCTGAGCGAGGCCCTGGACGAGGGGCGGCGCGCGCGGGCGAAGCTCGTCGAGTCGAACCTCCGCCTGGTCGTCTCGGTGGTGAAGAAGTTCGCCAACCGCGGCCTCGGGCTCCTTGACCTGATCCAGGAGGGAAATCTCGGCCTGATGAGGGCGGTGGACAAGTTCGAATGCCGCCGGGGGTATCGCTTCTCGACCTATGCGACGTGGTGGATCCGACAGGCCGCGACGCGCGCCCTGTGCGACCAGTCGAGGACGATCCGCCTGCCCGTGCACGTGACGGAGAGCGCGAATCGAATCATCCGCGTGCGCCGAAACCTGACGCAGGCCCTCGGGCGCGAGCCGACCGACCGCGAGGTCGCGTCCGAGGCGGGGCTCACGGAGCGCGAGGTCGCCGACCTGCGGCGCACCATGATGCGCCAGGTCTCCCTGGAGTGCCCGTTCGGCGAGGACGGCGATTCGTCGCTGGCGGATTTCATTCCGGATGCGAAAAGCGCGAATCCGGGGGTGGCGACGGACGCGAACCTGCTGCGCGAGCGACTGGAGGAGGTCCTGTCGACGCTGACGGGACGCGAGCGCGAGGTGATTTCCTACCGCTACGGACTCTCGGACGGATATGTTCGGACGCTCGAGGAGGTCGGGTCGCTGTTCAACGTGACGCGCGAACGCGTCCGTCAGATTGAGGCGAAGGCCTTCCGCAAGCTCCGCCATCCGTCGCGCCTCGTCCGTCTGCGCGAATATTCGGCAGACTGCGCGTGAGCCGAGGTCTCTGCGCTACCGTCCTGCGCGTGCCTTACGCGCAGCCCGGATCTAAGATTTCCTCATCACCGCCGTTTCTTTTCTGTAAAGGAGAAAGTCATGACAGACAAGAATGAATTCGGTTCGCAATTCGACCCCGTGCCGGTGACCCCGGCTGGCCTCGTCAACCTGCTCGACTACGACGACAGGAACCTTGCCTCGCTGACGTTCGACGGCGAGCGCTATCGGCTGACGGATCGCTTCCACAGGGGGCTCGCGAAGCAGCTGGACGTTCCGTACAAGGTGTTTAACCTCTTCACGCCCGAGGAGGTGATGAAGCGTGCGGCCAAGGTGTGCGGCAGCCTCAAGCTACGCGTGACGCTCGACCGTGACCGTTACGAGGTGCTCGGCCTCACCGAGCGCCGGGGCGTCCCGGTGCCCGTCCGCCATGTCGTCAGCACCCTGCGTGGCGATCACCGCATCCGCGACCTTCGCTACAAGGACGGTGTGGTGACGGGCCGACTCGACCTCGGGGACGGCTGGGAGGTGCCGAACGACGGCGAGTACCGCGTGCACGTGCAGTGCCGCGTGCCGGTGGACGGCCTCGAGCAGCCGGAGATGAACCTCGCGACCTGGCGCCTCGTGTGCGCGAACGGCGCGATCGCCGAGGCGCCGATCTTCCGCACGAAGCTCGAGATCAAGGACAACGACGGCGGGCACTTCAAGCGTCTCGTCGCGAGCTTCAGCAATCCCGAGGGCGTCGAGCTCCTGCAGGAGCGCATGGGCGAGGCCGCGTCGACGCGCGCGTCCGTCGGCGAGCTCCTGAAGCTCGAGGCGGTGATCAAGCGCGCTGTGCCGTCGAGTCACGACCAGCTCCTCCTCCGCGACCGCCTGCACGAGGTGGCCGAGAATCCGTGCCTGCGCTACGGCGTGACGGATCTCGACCGCATCGGGGAGAAGCGCCGTCCGTTGCTGCCGGTGGACTGCTCGGTCTCCGACCTCCTTAACTTCGCGAGCGAGATCGCGACGCATCACGGCGACATCGTCTCCGACACCCGTCCGCTCCACGCCTTCGCGGGCACGCTGCTCGCGAAGGGCTTCGACCTCGAGGGGCTTTATCCGAGCACGCGCCGCGCGAGCCGTTTTTACGTTAACGACCTGGCCTTGGGCGGAAAGGTGGCCTGATGGTCTACGAGAAGCGACGTTATCAGGAGGAGGCGGTCGCGTCCTGCGTGGCGGCCTTCGCCGATGCCGGCAAGGCGTCCGTCATGCTGACGAGTCCCGTCGGGAGCGGCAAGACCTACATGGCCCTGGAGATGGTGCACCGTCTCCAGGAGCGGCTCGGGCGCAAGCTGAAGGTTGGCTGGGTCGCGCCGCGCCATCATCTCCTGGAGCAGATGGTCCGTGCCAACGCCGACCTCCATAGGGACGACATCCGCCCCGTCTCGCTCTTCGACCGCAATCCGCCTGAGGTCGACTTCGTCGTCCTGGACGAGGCGCATCATGAGGCGACGCAGAGCTGCGTGCTGCTGTACGAGCGGATGAGGCCGACGTGGGTGCTGGGCCTTTCGGCGACGCCGCTGCGGACGGACCGCATGAAGCTCAGCTTTCAGGAGACGGTGAAGACGTGCTCGATCGCGCGCCTGATCCGCGAGGGGTACCTCAGCCGCTTCGACTCGTACCTGATGCCGCGCTACACGCCGGATGACGTGGCGCGTCACTACCTCGCGAGTCCCGAACGCTGGGGGAAGAGCCTCGTCTACTTCCACACGATCGCCGAGTGCGAGGCCTTCCGCACGCGTATGGCCGCGGGCGGCATCCCGGTGGAGGTTGTGACGGGCCAGTCGGACAAAGACCGCCAGCTCGCGCGCTTCCTGGAGGGCAAGGTCAAGGTGGTCGCCAACGTGGGTGTGCTGACGGAGGGTTTCGACAGTCCGGACGTGAAGAGCGTCTTCGCGCGGGATGCGAGTCGGCTCCCGACGATTCAGATGTGCGGACGCGGACTCCGCACGGCGCCGGACAAGGAGGCCTGCAACATCGTGCAGAGCGAGGGGACACACTATCTTTTTGAGAAGACCGCGCCCGCCCGCAACCTCTACCGCTTCCAGCAGAACCGCTGGCTGGCGCTGACGGACGGCACGGAGGAGATCGAGGCGACTCTGCGCCGCACCCTCGAACTCATCGAACGTCGCAAGGAGAAGAAGGGCGGCGTGAAACTGTGATATAATGACGGTATGAAGATGACTCGTTTCTTGGCGATGGCGGTGACGGTAGCGGCGCTCGGCGTCGCGCAGGCCGACACCTGGGGGCGGTACAAGATCGTCGGATCCTATGTGACCGATGTGTCGGACGGCGTGGCGGGCCTGTACTTCCAGACGGTCGCCGAGCAGGGCGGCGAGACGGCCGCCTATGCGGTGATCGGCGGTGTCTATCCAATGCGCGCGTCGAGCGTAAGCGGTGCGCTCGTCATCCCCGAGACGCTCCTGGGCGTGCCGGTTCGAAAGATCGCGGACGGCGCCTTCGTCGGGCAGACGAAGCTGACGTCGGTGACGCTGCCCGCGTCGGTCCGCGAAATCGGCGATCGTGCGTTCGGCTACTGCCTGGGCCTCGAGCGCGTGACGTTTGCGGGTCCGGGCCTTGCGTCCGTCGGCGAATGCTGTTTCTCGAACTGCGTGTCCCTCGCGTCCGTCTCGTTCCCCTCGACCCTCGTCTACCTGGCGCCGGAGGCGTTCGTCCTGTGCGACAGCCTCGAGAGCGTCTCGTTCGCGGGCAACGCCCCCGTTCTCGATCCGCCGTCGCGCGACACGCAGCTGAGCTATCTCGGCGAGAAGCGCTGGTCCGGGACGGCGCCCGCCCGTGCGGCGATTCACGTGCAGGAGGGCACGTACGGCTGGCTGGCGCCCTATCGCGGCGACATGCCCGACCGCTGGCCCCTCACGCACGGCTACATGAACGCCCACCCCGTCGTCGTCGACCCCAAGCCCCGCCTCGGCCTCAGCCTCCACATAGCCGATCACTCCCCCCGCCCGTAGGGGAGGCGTCCCCGCCTCCCCAGCTGAGAATCTGCAACCGTCCTCAGTCAGCGGACGCGGCGCATCTCTGCCACCACATTCTCTCATCCTGCGCCACCCGCCGCGCACCCGAATGTT
>CAMEZU010000011.1 GCA_945947925.1 uncultured Verrucomicrobiota bacterium | reverse complement strand
CGAATCCCCCTCTCTCCGCCAAACGGGAGCCCCACGGCTCTCGTTTTTGCTTTTTCGAGACATCCGCTGCCGCGCAGGAGTGCGTCTTCGTACGGCGTCTTTTTGGTATAATAGCAGATATGTCACAAGAATGGAACATCAGGTCTCGCGGACACGTCTGCAGCTTCTGCGAGAAGCCTCTCGTCGACAAGGCGCCGTTGATCAGCGCGTTGAAGGAAACGCCCGGCGGCTACGAACGCTTCGACTGCCACCCCGAATGCTGGAAGACTGCGGAGAGGGACTGGAAGCCGTTCTCGCAGTGGGACGGCGTCTATTTCGCTCCCGTCAAGGAGGAGAAGAAGGAAGCCCTGAAGAAGGAAGACGCGGGCGAGCTGCTCCGCAAGCTGATGACGCTGGACGATCCGGCGATGAAGAACGTCGTCTACGTCCTGGCGGTCATGCTCGAGCGCTCGAAGATCCTGGTCGAACGCGACGCGAAGGAGCTGGAGGACGGGACGATCCGCCGCGTGTATGAGGATCGCAAGCAGGGCGACACGTTCGTCATCCTCGATCCGCGCCTCCGCCTCGAGAACCTCGGGGAGGTCCAGCAGCAGGTCGTGGCGCTCCTCTCGGGCACGAAGACGCTGGGCGAAGTCGCCCAGGAAGAGGAGGCCGCCGAACCGGCCGCGGAAGCGCCCGCCGATGAAGAGCCTCAGTCCGAAGCAAAGTGAGGCCCTCCGGCTGATTGCCGAGAGCCGCATCTACCCCGACTTTCTCCGCGAGGAGGACGGCTGGCACGCGCGTTGGCGCGGGCTGGGAGCCGCCGACAACCCGTGGATCGACGAGTACGTCCGCGCAGCCGCGATGACGCCGCTGAGCGCCGACGCCGAGGATCAGGACCACGAGACCCTCCACGACGCCTGGCTGATGGCCCTGCGCAGCCGGACGGGACTCGTCCGCTGGGACGAGGCGGAATGCGCGGCCTTCGCGTCCGAACTCCGCGAGTGGAACGGTGCGGCCGAGGACGACGTCGCGGCCCGCGCGGCGATTGCGTTCGAACTCGTGACGGGCTGTGGCGAACGGCACGACGGCTTCGAGATCCGCTGCACCTCGCCGAAGGGACGCCGCGGACTGCGCGCGCTCGGACAGTCCGCCTTCGTCTTCGCCCCCCTCCGCAGCCTGCGGACCAATCCGACGGACGGACGCCTCGCCGTCGCGCTCTCCCGTGCCGAGGCCGAGAGCTTTCTCCGCAGCGGCGCCCACGACCTCGACGCGGCGGGCTACACGGTGACGGGCTGCGACCTCGCCGCCTCGGTTGCGGCGGAGATCGACCTCCGACAGGACGGCGCCGACAATCCGGAGCCGCATCAGCCGATCACGGGCAAGCTCGTCGTCCGCGTCGCGGGCGAAGTCGTGTCCGCCGAGGAGATCCGCTTCCTCCTTGAGCAGAAGTCGACGCTCGTCTTCTTCCGGGACCGCTGGATTGAGGTAGACCGCAACATCCTCAAGGAGGCGCTCCGCGCGCTTGAGAAAAGCGACAGCAAGACGCTCTCCGCCAACGAGGCCATCGGCTTCGCGAGCGGCATCGGCGCGGTCGGACGTCTCGAGGTCGCCGAGGCGCGGGCGCACGGGTGGCTGCGCGGACTCGTCAACGAGCTGCGCGCGAGCCTGGCGGCGCGCGGCGAACGCACGCCTGCCCCGGCCGGTCCCGTCCCGGGACTCGCCGGCGAGCTGCGTCCCTACCAGCGCCGCGGCGTTGCGTGGATCCGTTTCCTGACGGACCACGGCTTCGGCGCGCTGCTCGCGGACGACATGGGCCTTGGCAAGACGATCCAGACCATCGCCTGGATCCTCCACTGTCGCGCTCTCCAACCTTCCAACCCTCCACCTCCCTTCCTCATCGTGGCGCCGCTGACGCTGGTCAGCAACTGGCGGCATGAGTTCGCGAAGTTCGCGCCGGGTCTGAAGGTCTACGTCCATCAGGGCGAGGGACGCCAGCTCGAGCAGGGCTTTCGGCGCGCGACGGCGGATGCGGACGTCGTGGTGACGAGCTATTCCCTGCTGGTGCGGGACTATCAGATCCTGCGCCAGACGGCCTGGTCGGGACTCGTCCTCGACGAGGCGCAGGCCGTCAAGAACCCGGACACGCAGGTCGCGCGCGCGGCCCGCGCCCTCGGGGCGCCGCGACGTCTGGCGCTCACGGGCACGCCGGTGGAGAATACGGTTGCGGACGTCTGGAGTCTCGAGGAGTTCCTGAATCCGGGGTTCCTCGGGGACCGCAAGTCGTTCACGGACCGCTTCGTGAAGCCAATCGCGCTCGACGAGCGGAGTGTCGCGGCAAAGAAGCTCAGGCAGGCGCTCGAGCCGTTCGTCCTGCGGCGCCTAAAGAGTGACGAGGAGATCGCGGGCGAGCTCGGGGAGAAGCGCGAAATCAAGGAATACTGCGTGCTGTCGCCGGCGCAGCGGACCGCGTACGAGACGGCGCTCGCCGACTACCGGGCGAGCGACCGGCGGCAGGGGGACGTGTTCGCGCTCCTGACGCGGCTCAAGCTCGTCTGCGACGGCGCGGGCAAGCTGGAGCGGCTCTGCGAACTCCTCGCGAGCGTCTTCGAGGCGGGCGAAAGCGCGCTCGTCTTCACGCAGTACGCGAAGGTCGGCGCAACGATCCGCAAGGTGCTCGAGAAGCGTTTCGGCAAGACGTTCCCGTTCCTGCACGGCGGGCTTTCCGCGCACCAGCGCGAAGCCGAGGTCGCCGCGTTCAACGGCGCGGGCGCCTCCTGCTTCATCCTGTCCCTGAAGGCGGGCGGCTTCGGCCTCAACCTCACGAAGGCGACGCACGTCGTCCATTTCGACCGCTGGTGGAATCCGGCGGTGGAGGCGCAGGCGACGGACCGCGCGCACCGCATCGGCCAGACGAAGACGGTCTTCGTGCACGCCTTCATCACCGAGGGGACGCTTGAGGAGCACGTGGACGAGATCCTCGAGCGCAAGTCGCGCGTCGCGGGGTCGCTCGTCACGAGCGGCGAGTCCTTCCTCCTCCAGCTTTCGGACGAGGAGCTCGGCGCGGTCCTCGCGCTTTCGTGAGGGCGGCGGACGAACCTTAAGAAATCTTAAGATAACTTTTTCGGAATCCTGATATCATCGGTTCTCCAACAAGGAAAGGAGAACCCGATGACCTGTGAATTCAAGTGGGTCCTGATCTGCGCCATGCTGGCGCTGGGCGAGGGATGCGGATTCGCCGTGACCGACCTGTCGCACGCCTGGCCGGTCGTGGCGGCCGTGGCGCTGTTTGCCGCGACGATCGGCTACGGACTGGACTGGAGGCCCTGGCCGTACCTCGCCGTCTTCCTGCTGGGGGTTGTCCTCGCGATGGTCGCCGCCGAGCGGAGGCTGCGGGCGCTGGACGAGCTTCTCGAGGAGAACGCCGGACGTCCGACCGAGGCGGAATTCAGGATCGGCGGGGACCTGCGGGAGGAGCGGCATGGCGACGGACGGGCCTGCCTGACGTTCGTCGGCGAGGTGCGGGGGATTCCCGTCCGCGTGCACCTGCCGGCGGGCCTGGTGGCGGACGGGGCGCCGCGGGTCGGGGAGACCTGGCGGTGCACGGGCTGGCTCGGCCGCGGATCGGAGGGGCCCTTCGGGCGGCGGCGTCCGTTCTGGGTCGGCGGGCGCGGCACGTCGTGCGCACGCGTCGAAACGCAGACGGCGGGGTGGCGGGTCCGCCTGGAGCGCTTCCGCGAGAACCTGTCGCGCCGGGTCGGAATCGGCCTCGGGCATGCGCCGGGGACGGCGGACCTCAACCGCGCGATGCTGCTCGGCGAGCGCGCGCGGATCGACCGGGAGACGCGCGACGTCTTCGTCGCCGCCGGGACGGTCCACCTGTTCGCGATCTCGGGCCTTCACGTGGTCGTCGTCGCGCGTCTGCTGAACGTCGTGCTGGCGCTCGTCTGGGTGCCGGTGCGCTGGCGCGCCCTCGTGCTGCTGCCGCTCGTCTGGGTGTATGTCGCGATGGTCGGCTGCGGACCGAGTGCGGTCCGTGCCGCGACGATGGCCGTCTTCTACTACGGCGCGCCGATCTTCTGGCGGCGGCCCAACGGACTCACGGCCTGGGCGCTCGCGTTCCTGCTGACCTACGTGCGGGATCCCGCGATGGCGTTCGACACGGGCTGCACCTTCTCCTTCGCCGTGATGTTCGCGCTCGTCTTGTGGGGCTGGGCGACGCGTCCGTTCGTCCTGCCGTGGTACGGGAAGTTCGGGGTGGTCGCCGTCGCGTGGGCGGCGGGCGTTCCGATCGCCGCGCGGGTCTTCGGGCGCATCACGCCGGGCGGACTGCTGGCGAACGTCGTCACCGTCCCCCTGGCCGAGATCAGCGTGACGCTGTCGGCGCTGGGCGTCGTGGCGAGCGGACTGTCCCAGGGCGTTGCAGCGCACGTCAACAACTTCGCCGGCCTCGCGACGGCGGGTATGGAAGGGGTGTCGGGCCTGGTCGCCGCGCGTCCGTGGGCGAACCGCGAGGTCGCGCCCTGGTCGCTGGGCGACTGCGTCGCCTGGTACGTCGGCCTGATCCTCGCCCTGGTCGTCCTGCGCACGCTCCTGCTCCGCCGCCGGCGAACGCTCTGACGGGGCCGGGCCGCTATTGCCAACCGTCGGCCATTTTGTGTATAATGCGGGCACTATGACTATCCGTGGACTGCTTGAAAGCTGTGCCATGCGCATCCCGAACAACGTGGCGGTGCGCTGGTGCGAGAACAAGGTCTGGAAGGCCAAGACGTGGCTTCAGTTCCTGACGAACGTGCGCGAGACGGCGGAAGGCTACGGCACCCGCTTCGGCCTGCAGCCGCGGGCCGAGAACACGGCCATCATCCTGCCGAACTGCCCGGAGTGGATGGTGGCGTACCTGGCCCAGGCCGGCGCAGGCGTGTCGGTGGTGCCGATCGACCCGAAGCTGCACAACGAGGAGGTCTTCTACATCCTCAACGACGCCGAGGTGTCGGTCGTCACGACGGACAAGGCGCACCTGCGCATGTTCCTCGAGATCGCGCCGCGACTCCCGAAGCTCCGGGGCATCGTCATCATCGACGGCGTCATCTTCAACGGACAGAAGATCGGCCAGGCCGACGTCGTGGGCTTCAAGTCGCTCTGCATCCGCGACGGCGGCGAGTGGTACGACCAGAATCTCGCCCAGCCGGCCGACGTCGCCTCGATCATCTACACCTCGGGCACGACCGGGAAGCCGAAGGGCGCGATGCTGACGCACTCGAACTTTCTGCACGACGTCGTGGGAGCCTTGCAGAGCTTTGGGGCGAAGATTACCGAAAAGGACTCCTTCTTTGTCGTCCTGCCGCTTTTTCACGCGTTTTCGTTTGCGGCGAACTTCGTCTGTCCGATGGTCATCGGCTCGCAGATCTGCTTCATGCAGTCCCTGCGCACGGTCGTCCAGGACATCAAGACGCTGAAGCCGTCCGTGATGATGGCGGTTCCGCTCCTTGCCGAGAAGATCTACGAGAAGATCGAGGAGGCGCTGGCGAGCTCGAAGGCGGCGAAGTTCCTCTTCAAGATCGGCCTGCGCGGACCGATCATGCACATGGTCAAGCTTCGTCTCGGCGGGCGCATGCGCTTCATGATCACGGGCGGCGCGCCGTGTCCGCACCACGTCCTCAAGGGCTTCAACCGCATGCACATCCGCTTCCTCGAGGGCTACGGCCTCACCGAGTGCTCGCCGGTCGTCAGCGTGTGCGGTCCCGAGATCGACGCAGTCGGCTCCATCGGCAAGGCGATTCACGGCATCCAGGTGCGGCTCGCGGAGGCGAACGAGGCGGGCGTGGGCGAGCTGCAGGTGAAGGGCCCGATCGTGATGAAGGGCTACTACCACAACGAGGCGGCCACGAAGGAGGCCTTCACGGACGACGGGTGGTTCAAGACGGGCGACCTCGCCTCGATCGACCAGGACGGCGTCATCTCGATCCGCGGACGCAAGAAGGCGCTGATCGTGAACCGCGAGGGCAAGAACATCTATCCGGAGGAGGTCGAGAACTGCATCGCCAAGGAGGCGTGCGTCGCCGACATCCTCGTCCTCGGCTATACGGAGGGCGGCGTGCCCGGCGAACGCGTCGGCGCCATCGCCCATCCCGACGAGGAGTGGTTCAAGGCCCAGAACGGCGGCAAGCTCCCGTCCTGGGAGGAGATGGAGAAGGCGACGATGAAGGCCGTGCAGACGCGCTGCGCCGAACTCGCCGACTACAAGCGTCCGCGCAAGGTCGTCGTCTACAGGGATCCGCTGGAGCGGACCTCCGTCGGCAAGATCCGGCGCGTCGCCTACAAGGGGAAGCTCGACGAGTGAACCGGTATCTCATCTGGCTCGAGTGGCCCGAGAAGTGCTTCCGCATCGACGCGGAAGCTCTTCGCGCTTTGAAGGACCTGGTGCCGCCCGGCAGCGAAATCCGGCGCGTCCGCACCGAGTCCGCCTTCCTGAAGGCCCTGCCGTCCGCCACCCACGCGATCGTCTGGCACTTCAGGTCCGACTGGTTCGCCCGCGCCCCGAAGCTGAAGGTCCTCGCGACCCCGGGGGCGGGACGCGAACTCGTGCCGAAGGAAGGGCCGCCCGGCGTCACGATCCATTTCGGCGGCTACCACGGGGCCATCATCGCGGAGACGGTCGTCGGCTTCATGTTCGCCTGGGCACACGGCTTCTTCCGTCCCGAGCTCAAGGGGGACAGTCCCTGGCGGACGGCCTGGCCGCGGACCCTGCTCGGGGACAAGTGCTCGCTCGTCGCGGGAACGCACGCCGTGATCGTCGGCTACGGCAGGATCGGCAAGGCCATCGGCGCGAAGCTCGAGGCCCTCGGCGTCCGGGTGACGGGATTCGGCCGAAGGAACCTTGGGGGACTGTCCCCGGCGGCGAAGACGGCCGACTGGCTCATCCTCGCGCTGCCGAGCGACACGGGAACGGACGGCTTCCTCGGTCCGAAACGGCTCCGCCTCCTTCCGCGCCGCTGCGTGGTCGTCAATGTCGGCCGCGGCAACGCCGTGGACGAGCCGGCGCTCCTCGCGGCCCTGCGCACCGGCCGCCTCGCGGGCGCCTACCTCGACGTCTTCAGCCGCGAACCGGGTCCGCTCGCACATGTCGGAGGGACTGTCCCCGGGGCGGTCGGAGGGACTGTCCCCGGGGCGGCCGGAGGGACTGTCCCCGGGGCGGCCGGAGGGACTGTCCCCGCGGACATCCTGGGGACTGTCCCCGCAGCGCTTCCCTGGAATCTGGTCAAAACGCCGCATTCGTCGGCATTTTGCGCGCAATATGTGAAAATGTGTTTGAAGGAGTTGAAAGATGAAGGGCTCGTTTGAGGTCCGTTCGGTCGAAGAAACGTGGGACCTAGCGCGGCAGCTGGCGGCCGAGCTCGGTCCCGGCGACGTCATCTGCCTGGAAGGCGACCTCGGCGCCGGCAAGACGACGTTCACCCAGGGGCTCGCCGCCGCCCTGGGCGTGCGCGGGCGCGTGACGTCGCCGACCTTCTGCATCGTCCAGGAACACGCAGCCGATCCGTCCGCGGGAGGGACTGTCCCCCTGCTGGTCCACATGGACCTCTACCGCCTGCACGGCGAGGACGACGTGCTCGCGATCGGCTGGGAGGACTACCTGGCGCGCGGGGCGGCGATCGTCGTCGAGTGGCCGGAACGCGCGGGAACGCTCGTCCCCGCGTCCGCGAGGCATGTCGTCTTCCACCATTTGGGGGAAGAAACCCGTCTGGTCACCATTGACATCTGATGTGCGCATAATGTATAATAGTAATCTGTATGGGAAAACTGTGCACAAGAATCCTCTTCATGGCCCTGTTCGGCGTGTGCCTCGTCGGATGTTTTCCGTTGGATTACATCCGTCAGGCGTTCGATCCGCAGCAGCAGGATATGCCTGAAGACATGATGCTGGACGAAGAGTATGACGACGGGACGCCGCGCATCCGTCCGGGCGTGGTCCTGGTCGTTCAGGTGAGCGTCGTCGGCGAGCCGACCCGCACGATGGATCTGATGGTCGACCCGAAGGGCATGCTGACGGTGCCCGATCCCACCTTGCAGATTCCGGCCGTCGCCTGCGACAAGATGACGACAGAAGAGCTGCAGCAGGAGCTCGTCCGCCGTTACCAGCAGTACATCCTGCAGCCGCAGGTCACCGTTCGTTTCGGGCCGATTCCTGACGGTGGCGTCAGCCCCTATGGCTTTGTGCGCGTGATGGGCATGGTCTCCAGGCCCGGCCCGGTGAACATGCCGGCGACCCGTTGCCTGACGCTGACGCAGGCCGTACAGGCGGCCGGCGGTCTGCGGCCCTTTGCCAACAAGGAGCGCATCCAGGTCACGCGGCGCGAGAAGGACGGCAGCAAGACGAAATTCTTTCTCGACTATGATGCGATCGGCCAGGGCGGCGCCGAGGACATCCGGTTGCGCTCGGGCGACGTCGTGTATGCGCACGAGGCCATTCTCTGAGACCTGAAGAGACGTTTACGAAAGGATAATAAAATGAAAAAGATCCTGATGATGGGAATTGCGGCGATTGCCGCCATGGCGATGACTGACGCTCGGGCGCTGTCGCTGACCGACGCGGGCGCGAAGGTTCCCGAGGCTGCGGAGAAGCCGGCGACGATGGCCGAGGTCATGAATCAGCTTTCCGAAGCGGATCAGCTCAAGTTCCTCGCGACGGTCAACGAGGCGATCGCGAAGATGCCGATTTCCGAAGACGAGAAGGTTGCGCGCTACGTCGAGGCGAACACGGCGGCGGTCAAGGCTGCGGCCAACCGCACGGCGATGTTGGCCGAGATCTTCGCGACGGCGTCGCCCGCGGCGCTTGCGGTGATCAACGAGAAGTTTGCGCCGGCGATTTTCGATCCCTCCAAGCAGCTTTCCGCCGAGGAGAAGAAGACGGCCGCGGAGGCGATCATGAAGGTGATCGAGTCCCGCACGGCCGAGTCCGAGGTGAAGGACGCCGAGAAGCGCAACGCGGCGGCTGTCCTCATGTTCACGCGCGCCGACGCCGGCCTGAAGGACGCGCTGCTGGCGAACGAGGCGAACGGCGAGCAGATGTCCAAGTGGATCGACGCGTCGGTCAAGGGCGGCAGCTACAAGTGGCTGGTCGGTTCCGGCGAGGCCGTGAACAAGGCGGTCGCGTCCGTCATGCAGACGGCGCCTGACGCCCTTTCCGGCATGGTCCTCGCCGACATGGCCGCCGCCGGTACGGACGCGCCGTTCTCGGACGCCGTGATGGACGCCAACCAGTATGCGCTTCCCCCGCCGATGAACGACTACGGCCTGAACCGCATTCCGCGCACGCTGAACAAGGAAAACAAGTGGTACAACGGCGCGCAGCGCGGCGACAAGACGAGCGAAGACGACCGCCGCGAACCGAGCCCCTATTTTGGTCAGGGAACCCTCTGAAGTTCGAAGGGAGTATGACAATGAAGGCAACGTATCTTGTTCCTGCTATCGCGGCGATGACGACCGTGGCCGCACAGGCTGAGGGCGTCGAACGGGGCATCAAGTGCTGCAACGAGCGTGTGACGCTGAAGCCGTATGTGTCTGCGTCCTACACGTATGACTCGAACGTGGACTCCGGCAAGCACGGCAAGGCCGGTTCGCAGTGGATTATCAACCCCGGTCTGGGCGCCGAGTACAACGGCGACAACTGGGCGGTCGATGCGGCGGTGTGGTATCAGTATCACGCGTACAACCGCTACACCTCGCAGCTGAACCAGTCCAGCTACGGCGAGAGCCTCAAGCTCAAGTGGACGAACGCCGCTCCTGACGAGAAGGGCTGGAACGTGCTCATCTCCGAGCGTTTCCAGCAGATCGCCCAGGATGACGACATGTCCAACCATAACGGCCGCGGCATGGGGCGCGACCGCAAGGAGCTCAACGGCGAGATGGCGGTCGAGCGTCGCATCAACCGCTACCTGCACGCCGACCTGACGGGCGACTACTATTTGCTCGACTACGACAACAACGTCGACAAGTACGCCACCCTCTACGGTTGGAAGCGCCTCTCGCTCGGCGGCCAGCTGGGCTACACCGCGTCGCACTGGTCTGACATCCTCCTCGCGGCCAACTACCAGTGGTACTGGCAGGACAACGACACCGACCGCGACGAGTGGTCGCGTGGCGAGGCTTCGAGCCGCGGCCGCCGCGTGCGCAGCGATTCGAAGGGCTGGTCCGTCATGGGCGGTCTTGCGACGCATGCCACCGAGAAGCTGACCTACAAGGTCCTCGCCGGCTGGAGCCGCTTCGAGTACGGCAGCGGTACGAAGGACATCGACGGCTGGACGTATCAGCTCAACGGCAACTGGCAGGTCGACGCCGAGAACACGCTCAACGTTTCCGTTCTCGGTTCGAGCTACTATCAGCCGTCCGAGCGTGAGTACGGCTCCGCGATCAAGGTCTACAACCTCAGCGCCGGCGTGCGCAAGTCGCTGGTCCGCAACAAGCTGCACGTGACCGCCGACCTCGCCTACCGCAAGGAGACGCACGAGTACACGGAGTACGCGGAGGACGACTACGACGAGGATATCTGGACGGCCCGCGTCGGCGTCACCTATGACGTCAACCGCTACGTCTCGGTCTTCGGCCGTCTCGAGTACCAGACCGAGGAGACGGAAGGTGGCGGCGCCCGTAGCCACGAGTACGATTACGATCGTTGGCGCGGAACGGTCGGTGTTCGCTTGACGTACTAACGTGCAGGCGTTCATCTCGAAGTACGGATTGGCGGCGCACTTAGCCATGCTGGCGGTGACGCCGCTCTTCCTATCTCCCTTCTGCACGGCGTCCGCGCTTGCGGGCGTCCTGTTGTGGATGTCGCTTTGCGCCTGGATCTGGTTGCTGATGGAGCCTTCCCGTCGCAACGACGAGCGTTTGCACGAGGCGCGCGTGCGCGTGCGCCGGGCGATCGTGAGGGATCCGCTGTTCTGGCTTTTCGTCCTTCTGACGGTCTTCGCCGGGTTGCGCGCGCTGAACGGCGGGATCGTCCGCGCGTTCGACACGACCGCGCACAAGTGGTACCTGGCGGGACCGAAGGTGGGCCTTTTCCCCGGCGTGACGGACGGCGAGGGCCTGGTCTCGTTCGCCTTCGCCGTGTCGGTCGCGACCCTGGTCGAGGGGTGCCGGCAGGGGCTGGGCAAGTCGGCCCGCATCGCCGTCGTCTCGATGGCGTCGTTCTTCGGCGGAGTCGGCGCGTTCGTGCAGTTGCTTGCCTGCCGGACGGGTCATGCCAGTGCGCTGGCCATGGCGGGCTTCGCGAACGGAGAATGGGGCGTGTCGGCCGGCTCGGCGCTGTCCGTCTCCTCCGCAGGCAACGCCTACGGACTCTGTTTCCTCGCGTCGGTCGTCGCCGCCGCCGGACTGTTCGAGTGCAAGTGGAACCGAAAGCTCCTGCTGTTCGTCTTGTCCGTCGGCACGACGGGAACGGGGCTGTTCTATTTCGCTTCGCCGGCGACGTTTGCGCTCTATGCCGCCCTGGCGGTGCTGCTGGCCGTCGGCTGCCTCGTTTACCTGGCCGTGTGCTTCCGCGGATCGGACGTCTTCAAGTACCTCGTCGCCCTGGTTCTGGCAGGCGCCATTCCGGCGGTGACCGTCATCTGCATTGCGCCTGCCGAGATGACGGAGTTCCGCACCTCCCTGCTGACGGCCGGTTCGTTTCCGCAGGGGCTTTTCGCGGACGGCTTCTGGGAGCTGCGCGCGAGCCTCTCGGACTATGCGAAGTCCTTCTGGCAGGAGCACCCGTGGCTTGGGCAGGGAATCGGGTCGTTCCCGGTCAACCTCTGGCTGGCCGGCGCGGCGACCAAGGGCGTGGCGGCGGAAGGCGCCCTGAACGGCTGGTGGTGCCTGCTCGCCGAGCGCGGCATCCTCGGCATCCTGGCGATCGTGCTGCCGTTCGGATTCATGGTCGTGACGCTCTGCCTGCGTATCGCCGGCGCGCACGGGCGGCACGTTTTCCTGCCGCTGACCGCCCTCGGCATTGCCGGCGTCGTGGCGACGATCGCGACTTCCCTCGTCGACTGCTCGTTCCTGCGAAGCGACTCGATGCTGCTCTCGGGCGCATTCTTCGCACTGGCGGCGAGCGCCTTCCCCGCGCCGCGGAAGCAGGCGGAAGACGAAGAAACAATGAGCTGAAATCGCATTTAACGAAGAAGAGGACAAGATGGCGGACAAACCACTTTACTACGGAAGTTCCAAGGGAACGCCGATGTACTATGGCGGCGGACAGCAGCCGATGTACGGCGGGAAGGGGCCGATGTACTACGGCTCCAAGCGCACGGCCTACGGCCAGTACGGCGCCTACGGCAACTATGGCAGCTACGGCAACTACGGCGGGAACGGCGGCAACGAGGACAATTCGTTCGTCGGCAAGATTACGCTCGCCCGTATGATGCGCGTCATCGCCCAGCGGTGGCTGTCCGTCTTTGTCTTCCTGCTGATCGGACTCATCGTCTCGTTCACCGTCTACAGCATCTCGCCGCGAATCTTCGAGTCGACGAGCGAGTTCACGATGGACATCCGCCAGGCGTCGAGCCGCATGAACGGCGTCCTGGACGAGCTGCAGCAGGACTTCGGCAACAACTATGCCGAAATCTTCAACACGCGCCTGCCGACCTGGCGTTCGGCGGAGATGCTCAAGCGCATCGTCGACAACTACAACAAGGAGCACCAGCTCCGCGCGGACACGACGCGCGTCAGCAACGACGAGCTTTACTCGGTCCTCGCCGGCTCGCAGCTCGAGCTTCAGCGCAACTCGCGCGTCATCTCCGTCGCCGTCCGTTCGCGCGACGCCAAGCTCGCCAAGGAACTGGCCGACGCCTATGTCGAGGCCATCCGCCAGATGGCGGACGAGGATAACAAGAAACGCGTCGAGGAAATGGTGCACGACACCCACTCCCGCGCCGAACAGCTCAAGGCCGACATCGCCGTCCTGCAGCAGAAGAAGATCCAGTCCGGCATTTCGAACGACGTCGTCGTCCTGCACTCCCACCGCGACACGCTGAACCAGTCCATCCAGATGCTGACGGGCCGCATCGGCGAGCTGGAGGGCAAAGTCAACGACCTGAAGAACTGGGAGGCGCTTCTCGCCGACGTCCAGAAGAATCCCGAGAACTTCGGTGCGCTGGCGTCCGGCACATCCCGCACGGGCGAGATCAGCGACGCGTACAAGCGTCTCAAGACGGTGAGCGGCGAACACATGTCCCTTCTTCAGAAGTACAAGCCCGAGCATCCCCAGGTGATCGCCAAGGCGCAGGAGCTCGAGAACGCCCGCCAGGACTTCGCCGACGCGACCAAGCGCGCGCTCGCGACCTGTCAGGCGGACCTGGCGACGAGCAGCGACGGTCTCCAGACGATGAAGGAGACCTGCGAGCAGAACCGCAAGACCCTGAAGGAGGTCGGCCGCCGGATCGTCGAGGCCGAGGAAGAGCAGAAGAACTACGACATCGAGCTCAAGATCGCGCAGGCGAACCTCGAGACGCTTTTCAAGGATGAAAGCGAGCTGCGCAAGCAGGAGCAGTCGAGCAACGAGCGCATCGTGCCCGGCCGCAAGGCTCAGGAGGCTCAGAAGCCTGTCCTGCCGAATCCGATCCTCATCTTCGGCATCGGCATTGCGCTGTCGCTCGTCCTCGGACTCCTCTTCGTGCTCGTCCTGGACAACCTCGAGGACACGGTCGTCAACCTGTCCGACATCGAGGGACGCCTTGCGCTCAAGGTCCTCGCGATCTTCCCGCACGTCCGCCGCAAGCGCCGCGAGCACGTCGCGAAGTTCACGGTCGAGGAAAAGTACTCGCAGTTCTCCGAGGCCGTCGCCGGCCTTCGCAACCTCCTCGACTCGCCGCGTTACGAGGCGATGTCCCACTGTCTGCTGATCATCTCGACCCAGCCGGGCGAAGGCAAGACAATTACCTCGACCTCGGTCGCCATTTCGTACGCCCAGGCCGGCCGCCGCGTGCTGCACGTCGACTTCGACCTGCGCCGTCCGCGACTCGCGCGCATCTGGGACGTGGAACTCACCGAGGAGCGGAGCTTCTCGCACACGCTGCAGCGGTGCAACGGCACGACGCCTGACTTCGCGGCGCTCGTCAACCACACGTCCGTCGAGAACCTTGACGTCATCTGCTCGCTGCCGCCCGAGGGCGTCACGCCGTCGAGCATCTTCGGCTCCAGCGTCATCGCCGACTTCTTCGCCTGGGCGCGCGCCAACTACGACCGCGTCATCATCGACTCGCCGCCGTACGGCGTCGTCGGCGACGTGGTGTCCCTCTCCGTGCTCGTCGATTCGGTCATCATCATGTGCTGCCCGGACCGCACGCACTTCAAGCCGATCCTCTATTGCTCGCGCAGCCTGACCGAGGCCGGCGCCAACATTCTGGGTGTCATCGTCAACGACGTCGAGGTCTCCAACGCCTCCGCCTTCAGCCCCGGCCATAACCACCGCTACGGCAGCTATGGTTATGGCTACGGCGGCTATGGCTATGGCTACGGCTACGGCTACGGACCCTCCAAGCGCTCGAAGCGCGGGGACGGCGACAATCCCGCGGAGAAGAAGACGCTCGCCGCGGATGCGGCCGCTCCCAAGAAGGAAGGCGAGCCGGAGAAGAAGCCCGCCGCGACCGTCGACAACGACGAGCTGACGGACGAGGACTGAAGCGGAGACATCGCCATGAAGAAGGTGTTCATCGACGGATCGGCCGGCACGACCGGCCTCCGGATCCGCGAGCGGCTCGCCGCCCGCACCGACCTCGAGCTCGTCATCCTGCCCGAGGCCCTGCGCAAGGACACGGCCGCCCGCCGCGACGCGCTCAACGCCGCCGACGTCGCATTCCTCTGCCTGCCGGACGCCGCCGCGATCGAGGCTGTGTCCCTGGTGGAGAATCCCGCGACCGTCGTCATCGACACCTCGACCGCCCATCGCACCGCCGACGGCTGGGAGTACGGCTTCCCTGAACTCGCCGGACGCCGCGCGCGCATCGCCGCCGCGAAGCGCATCGCGAATCCCGGCTGCCACGCGAGCGGCTTCATCGCTCTCGTCGAACCGCTCGTCCGCTCCGGCATCGTCGCGCCGGGCGCGGGGCTCTGCGCCTTCTCCCTCACCGGCTACTCCGGCGGCGGCAAGAAGATGATCGCCGACTACGAGGAGGCGGCGACGCCGTTGCACCAGGGCGGACGCCAGTACGCGCTCGGACAGAAGCACAAGCACCTTCCCGAGATGGCGAAGGTCTGCGGCCTTGCGAAGGCCCCTGTCTTCTCGCCGATCGTCGTTCCGCACCTGAGCGGCATGGAAGTGACCGTCCAGCTGTTCGCCGACCAGGCCAAGGGCGGCCTCGACGCCATCCGCGCCTGCTACCAGGCGGCCTACGGGCAGGGACTCGTCCGCTACACCGACGCCGACCCCGAAGCCGGCTTCCTCTCGTCCGCCGGACTCTCCGGCAAGGACTCCCTCGAGGTGTCCGCCTACGGCAACGACGAGCGCATCATCCTCGTCTCCCGCTTCGACAACCTCGGCAAGGGCGCTTCCGGCGCCGCCATCCAGAACATGAACATCGTCCTCGGCTGCGCCGAAGACGAAGGACTCGTGCTTTGAGCGCCGAACGCCAGAGCGACGAGCTGAACCGGCGCAACAACGCGTTCGACAACCGGTTGCGTCCGACGGACTTCGACGGCTTCGTCGGACAGCCGAAGGTCCGCGACCGCCTGCTGCTCGCCGTCGAGGCTGCCAAGGCCCGCGGCGAGTCCCTGGACCACGTCCTCTTTTCCGGTCCGCCCGGACTCGGCAAGACGACCCTTTCCTACATCCTCGGCGAGGCGATGGGCGTCAACGTGAAGACGACCTCCGGTCCCGTCATCACCAAGCCCGGCGACCTGGCGGGACTCCTCACCTCGCTCGAACCCGGCGACATCGTTTTCATCGACGAGATCCACCGCATGGCGAAGACCGTCGAGGAGTATCTCTACAGCGCGATGGAGGACTATGCGATCGACATCATGATCGACCAGGGTCCCAACGCCCGCTCCGTCCGCCTCGAGCTCCCGCGCTTCACCCTCGTCGGCGCCACGACCCGCATCGGCCTCATCGCCGCGCCGCTCCGCGCCCGCTTCGGACTCGTCAACCGCCTCGACTACTACGAGCCCGACATGCTCGCTGAAATCGTCCGCCGCAGCGCCGCGAAGCTCGGCGTCGACATTGACGACGCCGGCGCCCTCGAAATCGCGCGCCGCAGCCGCGGTACCCCGCGCATCGCGAACAACCTCCTCCGCCGCGTCCGCGACTACGCCCAGGTGCGCGCGGACAATTTCATCACCGGACCCGTCGCCACCGATTCGCTCGGCCTCCTCGAGATCGATCCACACGGACTCGACGACATGGACCGTCGCATCCTCGAGACGATCTGCGTGAAGTTCGGCGGCGGACCCGTCGGCCTCTCCACCATCGCCGTTTCCGTCGGTGAAGAGGCGGATACGGTCGAGGAGGCCTACGAGCCCTTCCTGATCATGGAAGGCTACCTCGAACGAACCCCCAAGGGCCGCGTCGCCACCCCCCTTGCCTACGAGCGCCTCGGCCTCAAGCGTTGACCAGTCCGATCAGCTCGTGGATCTTGCGGTCGGGCTTCTTGCCCTTGAGGTCTCGGACGAAGGCGATGTCGCGTGAACCACAGCGGTAGAAGACCGCGCGCGTGCCCTTGACGTCGATGTGGCTGATGCGCTCTGCGGCGCAGCGGACGCGGAGCTCGGCCAGGAGGACGAGCCGCTTCGCCGGGGGCGGCAGCTTTCCGAAGCGGTCCTCGAGCTCCGCCGCGAGCGCCTTCACCACCTTCACGTCCATCGCCTCGGCGAACCGCTTCATGAAGCTCATGCGCTGCGCGTCCTCCTCGACATAGTCGTAGGGTAGCGAGGTCGCCGCCTCGGGATCGGTTGAGGCGGGCGAGGCGTCGATGAAGTCGAGGTTGAGCTTCACGTCGACGATCTCCTTCACCTTCTCGCCCTTCAGGAGCGCGACCGTGCGCTGGAGAAGCTGGCAGTAGAGGCCGAAGCCGACCGCGGCGATGTGTCCCGACTGCTCCGAGCCGAGAAGGTTTCCCGCGCCGCGCAGCTCGAGGTCGCGGACCGCAAGATTGAATCCCGCGCCGAGTCCGCCGTGCCGCTTCAGGGCCGCGAGACGCTCGCGCGCCTCGGAGTCGACGAGGCCGTCCGCCGGCAAGAGGAAGATCGCGCGGCCCTGTTTCGAGGACCGGCCCACGCGCCCGCGCAGCTGGTAGAGGTCCGCGAGACCGAACGTGTGCGCCTGGTCCACGAGGATCGTGTTCGCGCGCGGAATGTCGATGCCGGACTCGATGATCGTCGTGGAAAGAAGGACGTCGTAGTCGCCGCGCTCGAAGTCGCGCATCTTGCGCGCAAGCGTCCGCGCGTCCATCTGTCCGTGCGCGACGACGATGCGCAGTTTCGGCAGGATCTCCTTCAGCCGCTTCTCCACCTTGCCGATCGTCGTCACGCGGTTGTGCAGGAAGAAGACCTGTCCGCCCCGCGCGAGCTCAGCCTCGATCGCCGTGCGGACGATCATGTCCGAATCGCGCACGACCGTCGTCTCGACCGCGACGCGCTCGCGCGGCGGGGACCGGAGGAGCGACAGGTCGCGCGCACCGGTCATGGACAGGTAGAGTGTGCGCGGAATCGGCGTCGCGGACAGCGTCAAGACGTCCGCCGTGGCCCTGAGCTGCTTGAGGAACTCCTTGTGCTTGACGCCGAAACGCTGTTCCTCGTCGATGATGATGAGGCCGAGGTCGCGAAAGGCGACCTTGGAGGAGAGGATGGCGTGGGTACCGATGACGATGTCGCAGGCTCCCGTCGCGAGCCGCTGGAAGGTGCCCGAATGCGTGCCGGCCGTCTGGAAGCGGGAGACGGACTCAATGCGCACGGGCGTGCCGTCGAAGCGCGAGGTGAACGTCTCGAAATGCTGTTCGGCGAGAACGGTCGTCGGGGCGAGGACGGCGGTCTGCTTGCCGTTGAGCGCGGCGATGTACGCCGCGCGCATCGCGACTTCGGTCTTGCCGTAGCCGGCGTCACCGCAGATGAGCCGGTCCATCGGCTTCCGCGCCGCAAGGTCCCCCTTGATGG
>CAMEZU010000010.1 GCA_945947925.1 uncultured Verrucomicrobiota bacterium | reverse complement strand
GGCAAGCAGACGCTGGGCTATGAGAATGCGTGGAACGTGCCGTTCCCGTCGGTGACGGATACGCTCCATCCGCGGGCGCAGGTGACGTACTACACGAACCCGGGCGACGTGGCGGCGGACGTGAACGAGTTCGTCACGGCGGCGACGATGCACTACCGCTGGCGCTATCTCGACCAGCAGTTCGGCGAATGGAAGATGGTCTCCCTCGATCCGACGACGATGACCGCGCCTGACGCCCTGCAGCTGGCGGGGGCGGACGGCAAGGTGCTGCCGGGCGACGTCGAGTTCTGGTATGACCTCGTCGTCAACGCGCCGTACTACAAGTACGTCGACTACGCGGCGGTGGACGGCTTCCGGATGAACAACTACTATTCCGAGGAAGTCGCGTTCGTGACGAACCGCTATGCGGGCGCGATGCTCTCGAGCCAGGGCACGGACTGGTTCGTGCGTCTGCGCGAGGGCCAGAGCGACTACGAGGCGTTCGACCTCGAGGTCTGGTCGCCGGACAAGGACGGCGTCTTCCAGACGACGACGGTCGGCGAAGAGGAAGAGGCCGAGACGGTCCCGGTGGGCGTGAAGACGATTGAGATGGAGCTGATCGGCAACCACGTGTGGCGCGGCTATCTGCAGACGCTCGATCCGATCGAGAAGGGCGTCCGCTTCCGCATCCGCGGCCGCAACCGCCAGGAGCCCGGCTCGACGGACTGGACGGACAGCGACGAGCTGATGGGTCTCAGCAACCCGGTGACGATGCTCCCGTCGAGCGGCGTGCTGCGCGACTGCGCCGAGACGGACTGGACGGACCTTCCGGTGGACGCGACAACGGGCTACCTGATGGTGCAGATCGACGACGCCACGAAGTCAATCACGATCGTCCACGCCGACTACCAGAACTTCAACGGGTGGAATGACGCGAACAAGGGCTCGACGCTCTTCGTCGGCAGCTCGACTGAGGACAACGGCAAGGCGGGCGCCTCGCCGCGGGCGGTCGAGTGGAACGAGACGTTCGACACGTGGCTCGACATGCCGGCGACGAACATCCACTGGCAGGAAAGCTTCACGACGACGACGCAGCTCGAGGAGCCGGACTACACGACGTTCGGTTCGACCACGACGCCGAACGGCTGGAATGCGGGTCAGGGCATGTGGGTCTACGGTTACTACAAGGACAACCGCACGGGCCGTGCGCTCCAGATGGAGGGCCAGGGCCGCGGCTACCTGCAGTTCCTGGACGGCGCGGAAGCGCCGCGCGGCCTCGAGTCCATCAGCTTCAAGGCGCGTCTCGGCCAGTTCATCAACTTCAGCGACTTCTGCTACTACGACGCGGACAACAAGTCGACGATGTCGAACTACACGTTCACGACGCGCGCGGCCTTCGACCTCAACTCGTGCCAGAACTTCACGGGCAATGCGTCGCTCTCGCTCGTCGGGTACTACCGTCCGGGCAAGGGCTGCTACGAGTTCCGTTACGAGCAGGCGATCGCGGACTGGGACAACAACACGCAGAAGAGCAAGGGCATCCATAACCAGGGCCAGGTCTTCTCGCTCTGGCGCTGGTCGTACGACCGCAGCACCGGCAAGATGAACCGTACGCATCTCGGCTCGATCACGAACTCGGCGGTCTTCAAGGTGAACAACACCAAGACGTCGGGCGAAAACGGCACCTACATGCCGATGTACCTCTCGGTCTCGAACGGCACGGACGGCGCGACCTGCATCATGGCGGGCGTCGGTCGCACGGGCATGGCCCCGTCGGCGGCGCTGAGCGGCCTCGGGACCATGAAATGGGACAGCCTCTGCTACCGCGATACGACGACGAGCCGCCTCACGTCGGGTTCGTACGGCGTCCTCTCGGCGAACTGCGACGGCGTGTTCCTGAAGCCGTGTCAGCTCACCAAGGCCGTTCCGTTCAACGGCGCGTTCACCGACAGCAACTCGCTGAACCGCTACACGAACGCGAAGATCACGATCGACACGGCTTCGCCGCACGAATGCCGTACCGACCTCGACCCGGAGGGCAGCGACCTCTGGTATGTGACGCCGGGACGCATGGAGGCGTTCAACACGAGTGGCGCTCAGTGGGGTCTCCGCGCGAAGACGCCGAAGCAGGAGGTGCAGATCTTCACGGGCACGGCGGGCAAGACGGACTGGAAGCTCCTGGCGACCACGAACTTCAACAGCTTCGGCACGTCGAAGGCGTGCACGTTCAACCTCTACACGACGAAGGACTGCTCGGTGAAGATCGCGGCGGCGGGTTCGCTTGACGACCTCCGGACGGACCTCATCATCGACGACGTGGAGCTCCGTCAGTGGCGCGGCGACAACTGGGAGAACGAGAAGGAGATGTACAAATACGTGCCCGGCTGGACGAGCGAGACGGACTACAAGGCGCACACGAACTTCATCTTCACGTCCGCGTGGATCAAGAACAAGGCGGTGCTCCTCTCGGCGAAGCGCACCGAGCCGGGCACGGCGTGCGCGGTCCGCTCGCCGCTCTTCGACGGCTCCTACGGCCGCGGAACGGGCCTGGGCATGATGTCCTTCTCGTTCGCGAACGCCCAGCCGACGGCGCGCCTCCTCCTGCAGGTCGCGACGAACGTCACCTACACGACGATCAACAACATCAACGGACCCGAGGACGCGAACTGGACGACGGTGACGAACTTCACGTTCGTCGGCGAGACGTCGGGCACGCGCAGCTGCTACATCGGCCTCCACGGCGTGGAGGGCGCGATGCGGCTCATCATGGATCCGGCGGTGGTGAACGCAGCGGCTGCGTCGAAGGATCCGAAGTACGGCGAGATCTACATCACCGAGGCGTACTGCCGTGACGAGCCGATACTCGACGCGGGCTGCTGGTGGGGCTGGAACCTCCGCACGCTGGGCCTGGACGACCTCGGGAGGGACGGCGAGAAGCGCATGTACCTGCCGGACGTCACGACGTCGATTTCGAAGCAGGGCCAGTCGCTGGCGCTGAACAACTCGGTGACGGACGGCACCGACAAGCGCAACGACCAGACGTACATCCAGCATCCGCCGTTCGTGCAGACGCCGACGTTCACGTCGAACGTGGTGGGCGAAGTGACGTTCCGCGCCCGCAAGTACGACGGCCTCGCGGCGTCGCAGCCGGCGCAGGTCACGCTGTACGGTGCGACGGACGGGACGCCGGCGGCGAACTGGAAGCGCCTCGCGGCCTTCGCGGTCTCGAACACGACGTACACGACGTACACCTTCAAGACCGAGCCGGGCGAGGGCTACAACGCGTTCCGCCTGGGCGTGACGGGTGTCGCGGGCGTGACGGACACGAAGATGGACAACCGTGCGCCGGAGGGCTTCGACACGCCGGTGCGCGTCCTGATCGACGAAGTGCTCGTCTCGGAGGCGGTGCGTGCGCGTGTCGCGTTCCGCAACGTCGGCGCGTTCCGCACGGACCTGAGCGGCACGAAGGCGGTCGGCGGGGTGCCGAGCGAGGGTCAGCAGCCGCTCTGCAACGAGAGCTGGGGCGTGCAGTGCGAGGTCTATGCGGCGCAGCTGCCGGACGAGATCGACTTCGAGCGTCAGCCGATGGTGCGTCTGCACTGGTTCGAGAACGACATCCCGTGGGGCTTCGAGAACTGGAAGGGCCGGGCCGGCGCGAAGAGCGCGTGGCTGGCGCCGGCGACGGGCACGAACCTCGTGTTCCGCTCGAGCTACGTGACGGCGCCGGACGCGGTGATCTCGCCTTCGAGTGCGTCGGGTTCGGTCGTGCAGTACATGCTCGAGGTCGTCTACTACCAGGTGGGCGCGACGAAGCCGATGACGAACTACCTCTCGCAGGCGGACTGGACGAACCCGCGCTGGTACAAGCCGGTGGACCACAACCGCGGCAAGGACGCGTTCGCGGCATACAGCATCCTCGACACGGTCGCGCCGCACTGGGCGTGGATCAACGAGGTGAACCTGTTCGGCGATTACGACTACAACTATTACAACACGGACAACGCCTATCAGTTCATCGAGGTGGCGGTGCCGGCCGAGGCGGACATCACGGGCTGGAAGGTCGAGCTCGTCGAGGGTGACAACAACACGGGCCTGGTGGTGACGAACACGCTCGGCATCTTCGGTGACCGCGACCTCGCGGGCACGAAGAAGAATCTCCTCAACGCGGCCTCGAACATGGTCTTCCGCGTCCTCGCGAACGCCGAGGCGAAGAAGAAGGGCAACCTGAAGGTCGACGACGGCACGCTGGACGGCGTCTGGAACATCCAGAACCCGACGCTGACGGTGAGCCGCGAGGGCGAGATCTCGGGCATGGACCCGATCGGCCTGCGTCTGGTGCGCGCGAGCGGCGTCGTCGAGCACGAGGTCGTGACGATCGGCACGAACTGGTGGGCGAAGTACGATTTCTATGCGGACTACTACCATCCGACGAACACGGTGAACACGCTGAACAAGCTGATGCCGGGCTCCGACTTCCTCTACATCGGCAACGATGACGGCGGCGTGCCGGCCTCGCTGGGCGTCGTCAACGAGAGCGGCCAGACGTCGAACGTCTGGGTGAACGTGATGGGCCACACGCCGGGCCGGATCAACGAGGGCCAGGTGATCGATCCCGACCATCCGACGCCGAACGGCTCGAGCATCATCGTCTACTGCAACCTCGACTCGACGCTCGGCCACATCTACCAGACGGTGGGCGACGCGGTGGAGACGAACGCGAGCCAGATCCTGGTGATCCAGAAGGGCAGCGCGCGCGGCACGAACATCACGTACCGGGTCGACCCGTGGTTCGAGCTCGGCACGGTGACGACGAACGGGCGTCCGGCGCTGGCGACGGCGCTCCCCGAGCCGCGCACCTACACGGTGAACGTGGGGGCGGGCGCGTCGAACAACGTGACGGTCGTGGCGTCGGCGAAGATCAAGGACAGCCTCCTCGGCCTGGGCCTTACGGAGGACAACCGCTACCGCAATGCGGTCGTCGACTGGCTCGTGAACCACAAGGACGCGTACGGCCGCGACTGGGCGAATCCGGACGCGGACGAGGTGCAGCTCGCCGACTTCATGGCGCTCAGCGGCGCGGTGATCACGAACATGACGCTGACGGAGATGTACTGGCTCGACATGGATCCGACGGTCGGCCACCTCGCGCTGAAGGCGGGCATGGCGGAGCCGCCGCTCCCGGCGATCGTCGAGGGCTATCAGGGCTCGGCCGCAGTGACGAACCTGAAGATGGGCGTCTTCATGCAGATCACGAACCGGACGGAGGACGCGGCGAGTCCGTACTACGGTCAGGCCTGGACGCCGTACATCATGCGCGGCCTGGAGCCGGGCTCGACGTCGTGGGACTACGCGGCGGACGGCGAGTGGGGCTGGACGAACGCGACGTTCAAGATCACGGGCATCCTGGCGAACGGCCTCACGCACGAGAGCAATGCGAACAACTGGATCCCGCTGCGGTGGTTCGTGTTCCACGAGGACTCGTTCGATCCGGACACGTACATCAGCCGGATCGAGGTCAAGGATCCGTTCGGCACGGAGAGCCCGGGCTACAGCGCGGGCTGGTACGACTGGGTCCGCGAGCACGGAAAGGTGCCGGTGTTCTTCCGTTGGGCGATCGACACGCGTCTGAAGCCCTTCAACGTCGAGGTCCTCAAGAAGGAGAATTACTATGAGAACTGAGTTCCTCAAGCGGAGCCTCGTGAAGACGGCGGCGGTGGCGCTTACGGGCGCCCTCGCCCTCGTCGGTTGCCGCAAGGAGGCCGAGAAGCCGGCGGAGCCCGAGGCGCCCGCCGAGGCCAAGCCCGCGACGGAGCCGAAGGCGCCGCCGAGCGTGGACGCGACGCGCATCGCGTCGATGACGAACGAGGCGTATGTCGCCCGGCTCAAGGACTATAACGCGGGCCGCACGGAGCGCCTGGCGAAGGTGGCGAAGATCGCGGAGGAGCTGAAGGCCGCGCGCGAGGCGCAGCCGGAGCTGGACAAGGCGGTCGCCGAGCTTGTGCCGGTCGTGGCGGAACTGAACGCGAAGAAGAAGAAGGGCCTCCCGGAGGACAACCCGGAGCTGTTCGCGAAGGCGAAGGAGCTCGAGGCGGCCCTGCAGGCACGCGACGCGAACCGGGCGCGGACGGCGAAGCTCGAGAAGGACGAGGCGGCCGCGGCGAAGGATGCCGCCGCCTACGAGCGCGAGGCGAAGGCTTTTGTGATGCGGCAGGTCCAGAAGGACTTCCACGGGAAGAAGTGATTTTCAGCAGAAGGGGAACCTAACCATATGATGACCAACAAACTCCTCAAGGCATTCACCCTGGCGACCGGACTGACGGCCGGCGCCACCGCGTTCGGCGCGGGCGGTGACATCTACGAAATCCGTCCCTGCACCCAGGAGGGTACGGCGCGCGCGCCTTACGCGACGATCGCCAACCCGCTGACCTCGGGCGAATCGGTGTACTTCAAGGTGCGCCTGATCCAGCGCACGAAGGGTGATGCCTCCACGGTCTGGAAGGTGGAACACGTGGGCGCCGGTTCTCAGCTCGTCGACGACGCGCTGTATCCGCTGCAGATCGGCATCTACGTGTCCGGTCAGCTGCGCTACGCGACGCTCATCGACGCGTCGTCGAACGCGGCCTCGGGCTTCACCGACCTCGTGTTCGAGTACAAGACGCGTGCGGGCGACTTCGCGCTGCCGGTCGTGCTCGCGGCGGTGTCGTCGTCGGGTGATTCTGTGCCTGCGTCCGATTCGGACGAGTCCCTGTCCTATCTGCTGAACCGTACGGACAAGTGGAGTCTCGGCAATGATGCGGGTCAGAACTGCAACCTCTGGTTCTGGACGCCGGAGTTCCCGGTTACCCCTCCGGACGGCACCCGCAGCCAGGACTACTCGCTCTCGCAGAGCGGCATCTACGTGCAGACGGTCGATTTCGACGGCGAGTGGGAGGTCGCGAAGGGCGAGCCCGGTCAGCTGTGGCGCTCGGTGCACCAGAACTCGACCATCACGGTCGGTGCGACCCCGAAGCTGGAGGCCATCGCGGCGCCTGAGGACGCGGTGACGCTTCACGTCTGGTCGACCGACGACTCGGCCGTGCGCATCAAGGGCGGCCACGTCGAGAAGATCGTTGTCGGCTACGACGGCGTCACGCCGATCGAGAAGGAGACGGTCGTCGGCGACATCACGCTCGCGGGCGGCCAGATGACGGCCGATTTCCAGATCGAGGGCGTCGCGCAGGGCAAGTCTTGCAACCTCGTCCTCAGCCCGTGGGTCGGCTACAACTACTCGAACGGCACCGGCGCGCGCATCCAGGACTACGTCGAAGTGCCCGTGAAGTGCATCGAGCCGATGCCGCCGACGGTGGTCGTTGAGTGCGACCGCAAGATCGCGTACGCGGACGGCGACTACATGAACTATGGCGCGCTCCTGACGGTCTACCTCTCGCAGGGCTATGACGCGAGCGACCTCGAGGTCACGGTGACGCCGACCTTCGCGGACGGCGCGACGGCGGCGTGGGGCGACTACGTGCGCTTCTCCACGACGCAGGACGAGGTGACGGCGCTTCCCGAGGCCGTGCTTCCGAAGGTGACGATCCCGGCCGGCTCGACGGCCAAGCAGCAGATCTACGCCTTCTTCCTCCGCGGCGACACGCACACGAGCGGCAGCTCGCGCATGGTCTTCACCCCGTCCATCACGGACGAGGCGGCCCTGGCCGAGATCCGCGACTTCACGGCGGCGGGCCTGGAGGTCCGTGCGAACGCCCCAGTGATCACGACCCCGTCCGAGGGCGCGGTCATCGACGGCATCTGCGGCGACGACATCGAGTTCACGCTTGCGGTGAGCGACACCTACGCCGACATCAGCGACGACAAGACGGGCTACAAGATCTTCATCAAGTATCGTTCCTCGGACGCGTTCAAGCAGCTTGACGGCGTCTACTACGTGGGCGAGGGCAACGTGCTCATGCAGCTCGCGGACGACGGCGCGGGTGGCTACAACAAGACGACGAATCTTCCGATCATCAACTACCCGGCGTCGGGCGAGGGTCTCGCCAGCCAGGTCTACGTCGTCTCCCCGGTGAGCGGCAAGAAGAGCGAGGTCCGCAACTTCACGGCCAACATCAAGGAGGCCCGCACCTCGAACGTCGTGACGGTCGGCGGCGCCGACGTCTTCCACGAGGGTGACCAGGCGACGTTCCAGATCACCATTTCCGAGAAGAACGACACGGGCAGCACGATCTACGCCTTCCTCAAGGCGAGCGACAACGTGAAGGCCGGCATGATCAGCGGCGCGCAGATGTTCGTCATCTGCGACGACACGGATCTCACCAAGACGAAGGGCCTTCCGATCAACAACTACCAGAACGCGACTGCGGCGAGCAAGATCAAGTTCCTCGACGGCTACAGCGAGGACGCGGGCGGTCTCGGCATGACGTTCGAGGTCGTGCTCTGCACGAGCCAGACGTGGAATCCGGCGAAGAAGATTGCGGGCTATGACTCGAACTACCTCAACCTCACGGTCTTCAACCTCGACCCGACGATCACGCGCGTCGAGATGAACGGCTTCGAGTCCGAGGGCAACGGCTACGTGTTCCCGAACAAGGTGCCGAAGGGCATGACGCAGAACTTCGTGGCGGTCGTGGCCGACAAGGGCCAGTACGACGTCAAGAACACGGAGGAGCCGTTCCAGTGCAAGTGGACGGCGACGCTCGCGGGCGTCGGCGCGATCAAGACCGAGACGATCGAGGGCGATCCGGCGACGCATCCGTTCGTGTACGACTTCCCGCGTGCGGGCGAGTGGACGCTGAAGCTCCAGGTCAAGGACAAGGACATGGAGGACTGGTCCGAGACGACCTATTCGATCGGCGTGTCGGTGCTCGACAATCCGCAGGTCATGGTCATCGCGCCGGAGTCGCTCTACGAGAACGACCGCACGGGCAAGATCCAGGTCCAGCTCAGCTACTGGGATTCGCTCTTCACCGACAAGCTGAAGGTCAAGGTGACCGTGAGCGAGTACAGCGCGGGCAAGGCGAACGCGGGCTTCCTCAAGCTTGACAACCAGTATGCGGACGCCGAGGCGGGCGTGTACTACGTCGAGATCGGCGACGCGCTGCCGGTCGACCTCCTCATCGAGGATATGGACGGTACGGAAGTCTCCTCGCTCTACGGCTTCACCGTCAAGGCGGAAGTCGTCAGCGACACGGAGCTGCCGACGAGCCACACGGCGGCGAGCGAGTACTACGTGAGCGATCAGGCCCGCGTGCTCGTGAACAACATGGAGCCGGTCTGCATCGTCAACCCGCAGGAGAACACGAACCGCTGGGAAGTGGCGGGCGGCGTCGCGATGACGCATCCGATCCGCTGGCAGGTCAAGAGCGACGTGGAGGGCGACTTCACCGGCATCCCGTCGTTCCCCGGCATCAAGGTCTCCTTCCTCGGCTGCCAGAATGCGTCCGAGCAGTACGTGACCGAGTCCGCGAGCGGCGTCTTCTATCCTGACTTCGGCGACTCGCAGGGCGACCAGGACGTCACCCTCATCATCGAGGACAAGGACGGCGGCTATCAGAGCTGGACCTGGCAGTTCAAGGTGACCCCGTCGAAGTTCCTCACAACGATCGCGACGGGTCCGTTCGGCGGCATGACCTCCTCGCCGCTCTCCAAGAAGTACTCGCTCCTCGGCGGCAACAAGCTCGGCCAGGGCCACACCTGGGTCGACGGCGCGACTTTCTCGAGCGCGAAGAACTTCAACCTCCGCTGGAACTGCTCGAAGGACGTCAGCAAACAGGTCTACGCCTTCGGTTACAAGGTCGCGCGTCCGAACGACGACGGCACGCTGGACGGCATGGACATCGCCCTCGACCCGACGGGCGGCGCGCAGGCGGGCGTGACCCCGGCGCAGTTCTACCGCTACCCGATGGCCGACCTCGCCGCGGACGATCCGGGCTACAAGGACTCCTTCTTCTACTGCTGGATCCTCCACAGCTCCTCGGGCGAGGGTGACAAGACCGAGTCGATCCTCGGCAACACGATCCTGCCGGAGCGTCCGGGCCAGGTCGGTTCCGGCATCGTGAAGCTCCCGACCGAGCAGACGCAGGACGGCAGCTACGTCGACACGCAGGTCGAGGCGATCTTCGCGAAGGAATGGATGCCGTCCGACAACCTCGGCGACATCAACCAGGACGGCGTGCCGGATGCGTTCGCGATGGCGGACTGGAACGGCGGCAACCTGATTGCGCTGGCGGTGGGCGACGACGCGGGCGAGGACGTGATCGTGGCGAACGACCTGCGCGACCTCGCGGGCGGCAACCCCGACCAGGACTTCCTCCCCGGCTGCCTGACGCGCAATGCTGACGGCGTGACCTTCGGCGTCACGGCGGGCAGCAGCTATGCGCCGATCGGCCTGCCCTTCACGACGCGTCTCGAGCTCCGTGGCTTCGCGGCCGGCCTCAACGCGACCGACCTCACGACGTCCGACATCGACTTCGACGAGTACGAGCAGGCGGCGTGGGAAGCCTACGCGAGGGCGAACGTCCTCGACCCGAGCACCCCGGACCTCAAGAAGTGGACCCCGGAGCCGACCGGCAAGTCCGGCCGCATGGACCCGACGATGGCCGACACGGACGGTGACGGCCTGCCGGACGGCTGGGAGTACTTCTTCTGGTACTCCGCCCACGTCTGGTACCCGGCGGGCGCCCCGGCGGCGAATCCGCGTACGGGCCAGAAGTACGTCTACGAGCGCTTCAACGTGAACAACATCCTCGAGGGCGACGAGATTCCCGCCGCCGACGTCGAGGCGCGCTTCAATCCGTGCGAGCCGCTTCCAGAGAACTGGCTCGCGAACGACCCCGACTTCGATAACGACGGCCTGTCCGATCTCGAGGAGCTCATCCTCGGCACGAACCCGACCCACTGGGATACGGACGGCGACCACATGTGCGACGGCTGGGAAGTCATGATGAGCCTCGATCCGCTGAACGGCTCGAAGACCGGCAACGCGGACGGCGACTACATGGCCTACTTCACGACCTACGGCACCCCGTGCATCGTGAAAGAGAACGGCGCGACGGTGGAGGTGCTCCTGGGCCTCGTCCCGGGCCGCGACTGGGACACCGAAACGAAGGAGGTGATCCGCGACGTCGTGGTCAAGGGCTTCACCTTCGCGGCGAAGCAGACGGTTGACGGCGAGGGCAATCCGGTCTACCTGACCTACGGCCTGCCGACTGACGTCAACCCCAAGGGCGGCGAGGCGGAAGGCTACGGCTTCACGATGGTCGACACCGCTTCGATCACGCCTGGCGACATCGAGGTGACGGCGGGATCGACCGTCGATACGGAAGCCTGCTACGTGCTCGTCCACGACCAGGTGCGTGACGCGTTCGGCTTCGATCCGCGCACGGGCTGGTACAAGGACGCTGCCGGCTATGTCGCGTCCCGCTGGAACCCGGGCGTGAACCAGACGCTCTCGCTCTTCGACACGACGGGCGTCGCGGTCAACACGCGCGCCTACAACGACTATGACGAATACCTCGTCATGAAGTACCGCCTGGACTACGGCATCGTCTACTCGGAGCACGAGCCGAACGGGAAGACGACCTGGGACCTCATGCGCGCGAAGACGACGAATCCGTCGATTGTTGTCGCTCCGACGGCTGACGACAACGACGATGGCGATAACGCCGCCGATGCGGACGGCGAGAATGCGGACGGCGAGAATGCCGAGGACAAGCCGGACACGACGACGATCGACATCTCCAACGCGGTGGCGGACGCCTTCCACGCGGCTGGCAGCAACAAGACCCCCGTGCTCGGCCACGGCGCCGATACGGATGGCGACGGCGTGCCGGACGGCTGGGAACTCTACATGTACCGCAACCCGAGCGCGGGTCCTGACGCCAGCGAAGACGGCATAGGAATGAGGGGCATGGCCGACTTCGACGGCGACAGGCTCCCCTACGCCGCCGAATACGCGGGCACCGACTCCTGCAACGCTTACGCCGGCTGCCCGTCGATCTACGCGCACCACCCGGGCAACGCTACGGGCTGGTTCAACAAGTTCTTCCCGACCCATCCGGGCTCCATCCTCGTCCGTGATCCGATGCACAAGTGGGACGGTAACGAGGACGGCCGCGACACCGACGGCGACGGCGTCTGGGACAGCGACGAAGGCGGCGCGTGGGCGACCGACTTCTACAACGACGGCAACGTCTTCGAGACGAAGCTCGGCTTCGTGTACGGCACCCCGGCCGACGACGGCATCCAGTGCTGCATCCGCGGCGCGGGCATGAATCCGTGCTCGGTCGACTCTGACCTCGACGGCATCCCGGACGGCTGGGAAATGCAGCATGCGGGCGTGCCGGTCAATGCGGCGACGCTGACGACGGTGGCGCCGAAGGGCGTCTCGGCGGTCGAGTTCGGCGAGATCCCGCTCAGCCCGTCCACTTTCGTGGCGGACGGCCTCACGCAGCCTCTCGCGACCGGCAACGAAGCGGCGAACGCGGACGAGAACGCGGCTCCGGCCCCGGCGGTCATTTACATCGCAGGCGGCATGGACGCCACCTGGCCGGGTGACGCGACGACGGATCCCGCAGAGAAGGGCCTGTCGTACGACGAGCTTCTGAAGACCTCGCGTGACGTTGACTTCGACCACGACGGCCTGCAGAACTTCCAGGAATACCAGGTCCAGGCGGTCCGTCACTTCCGTTACGACGACATGACGACGCCGCTCATGGGCCGTCTCCTCGAAGAGACGGATGAGGGACGCACGCAGAAGTTCCTCGGCTACATGCCGTTCGACAATGCCAGCGCCGAGGCGACCGCGGGCCTGTTCGGCGCCCTTGCGGATGCGGCGAACGACGAGTTGGCGCGTGTCGCGATCGGCGAATGGAACGAGGACGTCTGGCGTCAGCTCGGTTACTTCGCGTCCCCGGCGCATGAGTGGGATCGCGCGATCACGTGCGCGATGCTCGTGAACCCGGCCTACATGGTGCCGGTGATCGGCGAGATCAACACGATCGCGTCGTGCGCGGGCTATGTCACGACGGATCCGCGTATGGCGGATACGGACGGCGACGGCATGGACGACTTCTACGAGATGTTCCACGGCCTCAACCCGATCCTCGGCACGGATCCGGTTGAGGATTCCGTCCGCGAGTCGAACTGGGTCGGCGGCAAGAAGGGCGACATCGTCTCGGCGGTCTGGGCCTCGCTCGCCTATCCGAGCATGGATCCTGTCCTGACGTACAACGCGTACTGGAACCCGTGGATCATGCCCGACTACAATCTGGAAGCCGGCCGTAAGGGCGGCGCGCCGGGCACGGCCCGCGAGATGATCCAGGCTCCCGAGGCGTATGACCCGGTCCTCTATCCGTGGATCATGGGCTCGCCCATGGCCGATGCCGACGGTGACGGCATCCGCAACGCCAACGAGTCGGTGAAGGCGAACGTGACGTCGCCCGCTCCGCTCCACTCCGACCCGACGCCGCTCTGGTTCACGGAAGCGACGACCCCGTCGAGCTTCGTGGCGCAATACTATGCGATGTCGCCGCGCGTGGCCGTGATGAATTCCATCAACTGGAACCTCGACGTCGCGCCTGCGGCCCTGTCGCCCGACGAGCTGCCCTTCGCCTACATGTTCAACTTCGAAGAGGGCGAAGGCTACGATACCGACAACGACATGGTGCCGGATTCCCGCGAAGTCACCACGACGGCGACCCGCGCGAGCGACGTCCTGCGCTACGACGACCCGAACCGCCGCCAGGCGCTGTGGTTCAACGGTACGGACGGCTTCGCGATGACGCCTGACGCGCAGTACCGTCCGACGCAGGCGGTCGACCTGTTCAAGCAGTTCACGGTCGAGTGCTGGGTGTGCCCGGAGCAGACGGGCGTCGACCAGACGATCATCGACCGCTCCTGCGCCTATGAGGGCGACGCGCTCAACAAGGACGCTCGCGCGATCCGCGCGAACTTCCGCGTCGGCCTCGCCGCCGACGGCCGCGTGTACGGCATGTTCGACAACGACGACGCGCTCGAGTCGGGTCTCAACTACCCGGTCAGCTGCCAGCGCGTCTACGGCATGCAGCTCCCGCTGAACAGGTGGTCGCACGTCGCGCTCGCGTATGACGGCAAGGCGCTCTCCATGTACGTCAACGGCGCGCTCGTGAAGACGGCGCAGACCTCGCTGATCCCGGCGAACGGCACGCGCGTCGTCCAGCAGAACGCGGGTTCGACGAACATGCTCGACGACGTCGAGTACACGTTCACGCCCGGCTTCCTGTACCTCGGCGCGCGTCCGAAGGCGGACGGCTTCACGGCGCTGCCGGTTGACCGCCTCGGTCTCCTGGACGTCGAGAACGACAGCTTCTACGAGCACTTCAAGGGCTACGTCGACGAGGTCCGCATCTGGGACGGTGCGCGCAGCTCCGACGAGATCGCGAACAACTACCTGCGCCGCTACACGTTCGACAACGTGAAGGCGAACCGCGACGCGGTCTACGCGTCCGCGCTGGCCGACGGCACGCGCAACGACAACGACGGCCTGCCGGACCTCCCGGCGGAGCTGATCTACCATTACAACTTCATGACGCTGCCCGGCGCGCTGAAGGCGGCCGACGTCGCAAAGGAGCCGGTCGGCTTCACGGCGAACGTCCTGGGCGCGGCGATGAACGACTACGCGGGCGAGGGCATCGACACGACGGGTCTCTACGTCGACGCCGACATGTCGCTGAAGGGCGAGGCGTTCGGCAAGGCGGCGGGCGACATGCTCGTCGGCTGGTGGTCGGGCTGTCCGGCGCGCAGCACGGTCTACAGCGACTACCACGTCATCCCGTGGATCGAGAACACGGTCGGCCACCTGCCGCGTCTTGACGGCGGCTGCGACGACACGCTCCTCTACAGCGAGCGCACGGTCGGCGCCTACCTCCCGCCCGAGGCCCTCGAGCTGGAGAAGTTCACGTTCGCGAACTCGGCGAACCCGTACGCGTCGGTGATCGGCTCCTGGGACATCGACCAGCGCTTGTTCATGACGCAGCGTGCGGCCGAGGCGATGGGCGGTCCGCTGACGGACGTCGCCAACCGCTTCTCCTTCTCGGACGGCAGGAAGTTCAACGGCTCGACGGACCTCGTCCCGATGGGCGGCGCCTTCGCGAAGGCCTGCACGGCGATGTGGGACGGCATGGCGAGCGACAACTGGGAGTACACCCGCGCCGACGAGGACGCCGACGGCCTGCCCGACTGGTGGGAGGAGTACGCGCGCAACAACTACTGCGAGAACGTCGATCCGACCGATCCGCTCAACTGGGACACGCTGGTGACGTACCGCGGCATGGAGATGACCGCCTCGCAGGCGTACCTCATCGACATCGCGCTCGGCCTGCAGCCTGACGGCACGATAAACGAGGAGCTCGCTTCGCGTGTCGACAGCGACCACAACGGCATCCCGGACTGGTGGGAGAAGATCTTCGGTGTGGACGGCGCCGGTTCGTACGCCGACTCGGACAACGACGGCCTGTCGAACTACGCGGAGTACCTCCTGTCGTTCGTCTTCGACCTGGGCAAGATCTTCGATCCGGGCAACGCCTACTCGGTGAACGACTACGACATCGACTACTTCTTCCCGATCGGCCAGCTCTATGCCGGCGAGATCTTCTCCGACAACGACATGATGGAAGACGACTGGGAGGGCAAGCAGACCGCGGGCTACGTGAACCGCTTCGTCTGGGACGCCGCGTCGGACAACGACGAGGACGGCTGGTCGGCCTTCGCGGAATGCCGCTATGCGAACTTCGTGTCGCCGATCGTCGCGGGCGGTTCCTCGCACATGCTGGGTGACGCCGAGATGAAGGACTTCCCGATCCCGACGCTCAAGCTCACGCTCCGCTACAACCAGAGCCAGCAGCTCGTGAGCGGGGCCGGCGGCAACGCGGGCCAGGGCGGCAACGCGGACCAGAACGACACGGCGGGCAACCAGGAGGAGAACACCCTCGCGCCGATCATCGTGAAGACGTACACGAAGAAGAACAACGACCAGGCCGACAACGTCGTGCCGGATGCGGTCTTCAAGATCCGTCCGGGCGAGGCGGTCGACCGCACGCTCTACCTCGGCGCGTTCGCCAAGCACATCGTGCGCGGCACGCTGACGCCGGGCTACGTCGACGGCGGCTCGTTCGACATGGAGTTCTATCCGATGCCGCAGAACGAGAACTACACCTGGACGTACACGGACGAGGACGGCACGGTCAACTACCTCGGCGGAACGTACGAGGACTACATGTACTACTTCAACCTGTTCGGTCCGGAGCGGGTCCGCATCACGGCGGGTACGCCCGAATGGGTCCGCTTCGCCGACGACGGCGCCTTCACGATCACGCGTGACGGCGAGTCGAGCCAGGGCTACATCTGCTTCAAGGGCGAGCGCGCCGGCGAGATCGACCTCACCAGCGGCGAGTTCTCGTTCGACATGAGCAAGTGCGAGCGCTGGCTCCTGGAGGGCACGAACTCAATGGTCAACGTCGCCTCGTCGGTCTTCCGCATCAACTACCGCTCGAAGCTCCCGGTGCTACAGCAGAACAAGCTCGACCTGTTCCTCGGCACCCCGAACGTCGGCGCGGTGCGCGAAGGCAAGAACCGCATCGTGGCGTTCTACGACACGGACGACAACGGCGAGTACACGCCCGGTGAGCCGCTCGGCTTCGCGGGTGACGTCGACGTCAGCTGGAAGCAGGGCGCGGCGACGATCGAGCTGACGGACACGACGCCGGTCATCACGCGCATGACGCTCGCTGCGGCGAACGACGCCGACAACGGCGGCGGCACTGATGACGGCGAGGGCGCGTCTGGCGCCGTGACGGACCGCTTCGTCCTCTACGGAAACGAAGACGGCGACTACCGTGCGCTCGCGGCCGGCCATCTCTCCGGCGGCGACTACCAGCGCATCCGCATCGTCCGTACGCTCGTCAACGGCTACTCGATCGGTACGCTGACGATCCCGAACACGGTCGTCGTGGACAAGTGGATCCACCTCAAGCAGCGTCCGTACATCTTCGAGGGCGACGTCCTGAGCGACACCTCCTTGGACCTTGACTGGGAGAAGTTCCAGTCCGAAGTGCTCAACAGCACGGGCGTGAAGGGCAACAAGATCGACGTCACGAACGTGGTCTACCGCATCGTCCTGGGCAACGGTTCTGTCTCCCTGAACGACACGAACAACCTGTTCTCGGTGGCGACGGTCCGTCACTTCGACCCGACCTCGCAGCGCGTTGCGCCGACGCTGGTCTCGCCCGGCGTGGGCGGCAACTCGATCGTGTACGCCGCGCATCCGACGTTCAAGTGGACGATGGGCAAGTACAACACCTACACGGCGTTCCAGCTCCAGATCATGAAGGGCAGCTCGGTCGTCTGGGATTCCGGCACGCGCCGCGCGCCGGCCCGGGATGCGAACGGCAACTACACGTTCGAGGCCGACGCCTACGTGGGCGACGCGCTCGCGGTCGGCGAGCGGTACACCTGGCGCGTGACGATGTATAACGCCAAGTTCCGGGATCCGCTCTGGTCGACGAACGTCCAGACGTTCGTGATGAACCCGTCCGTGATCGACAGCGGCGCGATCGACGTCTGCGTGAAGTACTTCGGTCCGGCGCTCGCGGACGGAACGGTCCGCGTCGAGGCCTTCGACACGCCTGACTTCACGGGTATGCCGGTCGCCCGCGCGGTCGCCGACGCGACCGAGGTCGCGACCTATGGCGTCGAGCACAAGGCGAACGCGAAGCTCATCGGCCTGCCGAAGGGCACGTACTACGTCCGCGCCTACGTCGACAGCAACACGCGCGGCACGCGGTCCGCGAAGGACGACTGGGAGTCGTGGGGCTATGCCTGCCCGCGCGAACGCAGCGCGAAGATGTTCACGCCGTCGACGATCGTGGTCTCGCCCGAGGCGGCGTCCGGTCAGGTCGTGCCGGTCTTCATCGAAGACGTCGACCGCAACGGCAACAACCTGCCTGACGCGTGGGAAGTCGCCAACGGCAGCACGCTCAATCCGGGCGCGAACAACGTGACGGACGTCCTGACGGGCGGCATCGCGGTGAACAAGGCGCTCTCGGAGCTGATCGAGCGCGAGAACGCGACGCTCCCGGGCGGCATGGCCGGGCAGATCATGACGACGCTCGCGTCGCCGTCGTTCCAGGCGATGGTCTTCGGTCTCGACATGCCGGCGGGCGGCAGCGTCGCGGCGACGCTGGCCGATGCGACGGAAGTCGTCGACGGATCCGTGGCGATCACGGACGCCCAGTTCGACCCGACCGCGAAGACGGTGACGCTCACGGTCGAGGCCGATGTCGAAAACGCCTACGCGAACACGCTCGGCGGCGCGCTCTACACCTTCGACGCCTCGTCGACGACGGTGAAGTGCACGGTCTGGCGCAAGGCGACGCTGGCCGAGTCCGGCTGGACCAAGGTCGCGGTGAAGTCCGTGACGATCGGCCGCGAGGCCGCGAAGGTCGTCGTCAACCTGAGCGAGGTCGACATCGGCGAGGGCGGCTTCTTCAAGGTCACCCTGGAGAAATGATGCGCACAGCCGCCTGCCGCCTCCGCGGCAGGCGGCTTACCATTTTCCCCCCGACATCCGCCCCCCACTTTGCGTAACACCAAAGACGTATCCAATCAATGAAAAAGGCAATTCGCAAGGTTCTCG
>CAMEZU010000009.1 GCA_945947925.1 uncultured Verrucomicrobiota bacterium | reverse complement strand
GCACGGGCGAGTACGTCGACATGCTCAAGGCCGGCGTCGTCGATCCGGCGAAGGTGACGCGCTCGGCGCTGCAGAACGCGGCGTCCATCGCGGGCCTTCTCCTGACGACCGACTGCATGGTCACCGACCTTCCCGAGAAGAAGGAAGGCTGCGGCTGCGGCGGCCACGGCGGCGCTCCTGACATGGGCGGCATGATGTAATCCCCAGTTTGACACGAAAAAGAGGAGGAAAGAAAAATGACGAAGTGGGTTTGCCCGGTCTGCGGGTATGTGCATGAAGGCGAGTCGGCTCCGGAGAAGTGCCCCCTGTGCGGCGTTCCGGGTGCGAAGTTCAAGAAGCAGGAAGGCGGTCTCAACTTCGTGACCGAGCACAAGATCGGCGACGGTATCGTTGACGACGCGGAGGTCACGCAGGGTCTGAAGGATCACTTCTACGGCGAGTGCACCGAGGTCGGCATGTATCTGGCGATGAGCCGTCAGGCCGATCGCGAGGGCTATCCGGAAGTCGCCGAGGCGTACAAGCGCATTGCGTTCGAGGAGGCGGAGCACGCCGCCAAGTTCGCGGAGCTTCTCGGCAAGACGATCGACATCGTCACCGACTCCACGAAGACGAACCTCCAGCGCCGTGTCGACGCCGAGTGCGGGGCGACGGCCGGCAAGATGGCCATCGCGGCCCGTGCGAAGCAGCTCGGCTACGACGCGATCCACGACACCGTCCACGAGATGGCGAAGGACGAAGCGCGTCACGGCAAGGCCTTCCAGGGTCTGCTGCAGCGCTACTTCAAGTAAGCGTCCGCGCGTCTGTCGCGTCCAAGGGCGGTCGGAGACTTTCCGGCCGCTCTTTTCCTTTTCCGCTCTTTTTGGTATAATTTGCACCCAGTCGAATTTCAAAGGAGTCTAAAATGGCCGTTACGGAAGCGTTGACGAATCAGTTGGTTGAGTGCGCGGAAAAGCAGGATTTCGAAGGAGCCTTCAAGCTCGTCCGCGAGCATCAGGTGGAGCTCTCCAAGAGCCTGACCTCCGTTGGCGTCCGTGACGCCCTGAAGAAGACGACGAAAGATCGCCTTCTTCTTTCTTTTCTGGACGGTGCCGGCTTCGGCGAGAAGCCGTTCGACAAGGCGATGGTCTCCCTTGAGAAGCTCGTCGGTTTCCAGGAGGGCGCGCTCGTCCTGAGCAAGGCGTGGGGTCTCGGCAAGGTGAAGCGCCTCGACTACTTCTACAAGCGCATCACGGTCGACTTCAAGGTCAAGAAGGGCCATCAGTTCACGTATGCGGCGGCGGTCGACATGCTCGAGGGCGCTCCCGAGGGCCACATCCTCGTCCTGCGCGAGAGCGATCCCGCGGCCTTTGACGCGATGCTCAAGGAGAAGCCCGCGGAGTTCGTGAAGGCCGTTCTCAAGAGCTACGGCGACATGCCGATCACGCGTCTTGAGGACGTCTGCGTCGCGAACGGCTTCGTCAAGGCGGTCAACTGGAAGAAGTTCTGGGAGACGGCGCGCGGCGACCTGCGCAAGGACAAGCTGGTCGAGATTCCCGTCAAGCGCGCCGATCCGATCCGTCTGAAGGCCTCGGCCGAGGATTACGGCGACAGCTGGCTGACGGCGTTTTCGCACGAGACCGATCCGAAGCTGATCCTGGCTGCGGTGTGCGAATACGACGCCCAGGGCAAGCTCAAGAACGCGGACGAGTCGGTCCGCGCCAAGATCGGCGAGCGCCTCGCGTTCGCGGTGACGGCGGCCCGCAAGGTCGATGACGCGCTCTATGCGCGCCTCGCGACGACGGTGAACCGCTACGGCTTCACGGTGCCGGCGGCGGACGAGATGCGCGCCTATCTCTGGGAGCGCAAGCGCTTCATCAAGGCCGCGGCGGCGTTGCCGGCGCGCGAGGTCGGCGCGATGATCTCGTTCCTCGCGTCGGATGACGAGGCGAAGGCGAAGCTCTATGCGGCGATCCCCGAGTTCTGCTTCACGGCGGTCACCGAGGTCGTCTCGCAGTTTGCGAACTATGCCGTCGAGGCCGAGGGCGTCAAGACCTATCCGTGCCGTCAGGCGGTCGGCGCGTTCCTCAAGGAGTCTCAGGCCCCGGCGACGCTCGTGACACTGCTCGTCGGCAAGATCGAGCAGTTCGGCGATTTCGTGTATGCCGACGTCGACATCGGCGGCAAGAAGATCAAGACCCTCAAGAGCCACACGCTCTGGGCCGAGCTCCCGGCGCTGACGACGCTGCTCACCCACGCGATCGCGCTCGGCGAGGGCCGTCGCAACGGCGAGACGCTCAAGATGCAGAACATCGTCCGCCGTCTCTTCGCGGACAAGGCGTGGCTTGAGAAGGTTTTCAAGCTTCTCTCCCCGACGGAGCAGGTGCTCGTCTTCGAGCGTTTCCAGGCTTCCATTGCCTGGGATCCGTCGACGCACCATGCGATCGTCATCCGCATGACGCATCTCTTCCCCGAGCTCGAGAAGCATCTCGTCAAGGTCGAGAAGAAGAAGGAGTACGCCCGCGAGACGTCCTTCCGCAGCTTTGCGATGCGCAAGGCCGAGTATCTCAAGCTCATCAACGAGGACATGCCGGAGAACGTCCGCAAGATCGAGTTCGCGAAGGGCTTCGGCGACTTGTCCGAAAACGCGGAATACCAGTACGCGAAGGACGAGCAGCGTCAGCTCATGCAGAAGCAGTCTGTCATGCAGCAGGAGCTCGAGGCGGTCAAGCCGTCCGACTTCGCCGACGCGGTCACCGACGAGGTGATGCCGGGCGTCGCCGTCGTGATTGTCACCGCCGAAGGCGAGAAGACGTACTCGATTCTCGGCGAGTGGGACAACGACATCGAGCGGGGCGTCATCTCGTCCAAGACGAAGCTCGCGCAGAACATGCTGGGCAAGAAGGTCGGCGACCAGTTCGAGCTGCCGCGCGCCGAGGGCGCCGTTGCCTTTGGCACGATTCGCGAAATCAAGGAGCTTTCTGCCGAAATCCGCGAGTGGATGAAGCTTCCCGTCGGCATGCAGATTTGATAGAATGGGTCCGTTGACCGTCACGGACAGTCGAAAGGAGTCCACATATGGCAGTTAAGCCGATTTCAGAGAAGAAGGCCGCGAAGAAGCCGGCCGCCGAGGCGAAGACGGAGTCGAAGCGCGTCCCGCCGCGGATCGTCCGCAAGCAGACCCCCGTCAAGCCGGCGGCGAGCCAGCCTGCCGCCGAGACGGGCATGGACCCGGCCGCCGCCCTCGCGTTCGTCATGTCGATCGCCAAGGAGCGCAAGCAGTCCGCCCGCAACGAGGACGAGAAGCGCATCGAGCAGGAGATCCATCTCTCCCGCCGTCCGACGACCCGCTCCCAGGGCAAGGCGACGAACAAGTTTGCGGAAGCCGACCTCAAGGAGTTCCGCAAGCGCCTTATCGATGCGCGCGAGAAGGCCCTGAACGGCGTGGATGCGATGAAGTCCACCGGCTTCAACGAGGCCGAGGACCACGAGGCCGACGGTGGCGACGGAACGAACCAGACGCTCCGCCTGCAGGCGCTCGGACAGATGGGCAACATCAACCGCACGATCCAGCAGATCGAGGAGGCGCTGCACCGCATTGACGACGGCACCTACGGCGTCTGCACGGCCTGCGGACAGCTCATCCGCAAGCCCCGTCTCCTGAACCAGCCCTTCGTCCTCACCTGCATGGAATGCCAGAGCGAGATGGAGCGTAACCGCAGCTGATGAGGAAAGTCGTCCTGATCGTCGTGGCGGTGCTGCACCTGCTGCTGGTTGACGCCGTCACCAAGGAGCTGGCCGTCGCGCATCTCAAGGGGACGCCCGGGAACGTCGTTGTCCGCGGTTTCTTCAACCTCTTCTACGTCGAGAACCGCGGCTGCGCGTGGGGGATGTTCCAGAACCACGTCTGGCCGCTTGCGGCCTTCGGTGTCCTGGCCCTGGCGGCCATCGTCTGGAAGCGGCGCGACCTGTTCTCGCTGGACGCGTCCGGCTGGCGCCGGAAGGCCGGCATCTGGTGCGAGCTCCTCCTTTATGCGGGCATTGTCGGCAACCTCATCGACCGCATCTTCCGCGGTTGCGTCGTGGACTTCCTTGACTTCCACTGGGGCGAGGCCTATCATTTCCCGTGCTTCAACGTCGCCGATGTCTACATCTGCACGGCCGCCGGCCTGCTGATTCTGTCCTCCCTGGCCGCGCCGGAGCGCGAGGGGAAGAAGGGCGCGTCGGCCGAACCGGCCCCGAAGGAGTCATGACCGAGCGACGGGCCTATCTGCTGGCGGGACCGACGGCGAGCGGCAAGAGCGCCATTGCCGCCGTGCTGGCCCGCGAAATGGGCGCGCGCATCCTCAGCGCCGACTCCATGCTTGTCTATCGGGGCATGGACATCGGCACGGCCAAGCCCCCCGCCTCCGAAATCGCCGAGTTCGGCATGGGCGGCGTCGATCTCGTTACGCCGGCGGAGGAGTTCTCGTCCGGCGCCTGGCTGCGGGCGGCCGAGGCGTGGATCGGCACCGTTCCCGAGGAGACGCCCCTCGTCGTCGTCGGCGGAACCGGCCTTTACTTTTCCGCGCTGCTGCGCGGGCTCGACCGCAAGTGGGAGAAGCCGCCGCCCGAATATCCCGTGATCCGCATCGACCGCGCGGTCGTCCGGCAGCGCATCGCCGACCGGCTCGACGACATGTTCATGGCTGGCCTTGAGGAGGAGAAGAGGCTCCTGCACGAACGCTATCCGACGTGGTCCAGGACGGCCGCGCTCGCCATCGGCTACCGCGAGGGGGATGACCGACAGAAGATCCTGACGCGCACCTGCCAGCTGGCGAAGCGTCAGGACACGTGGTTCCGCCATCAGGCGACGCCGCTCTACGTCGAGCCGACCGTGGACGCGGTGCGGACCTGCTGGCGCGAGCGCGGACCGTGGATTGTGCGTTTCGGGACTTGATTTCCGAGCCGATTTTCGGTATCATATGATGCAAAGATTTCAATAGTCAGATTGACAAGTCGTTTTCAGAAAAAGGAGCTAAAAGAATGAAGTTCTCGACGTGCATGGCGGTTTTCGCGGTTACCCTCGCAGTTGCTACCTGCGGCTGCCGCTACAATAAGGTCAACGGAGGAGCCGGCGACGGTTCGGAGACCGACCTGGCCACGAGCGGCGTCGATGTCGGCACCGAGACCGACATCGCCACGTCCGACGAAGCGTTGCAGATCGGCGGCGGCAACCTCTCCGATCTCGCGTCCGGCAGCTTCAAGGACCGGGGCTACACGCAGTGCACCGACGTGAGCTTCGCGCCTGTCTACTTCCGCTTCGACGCGACCAAGATTGAGGAGTCCGAGCTTGCGAAGGTCGAGGCCGTCGCCCGTCACCTCGCCGACAATCCCGACCGTGTCGTGACGATCGAGGGCAACTGCGACGAGCGCGGCTCCAACGAGTACAACCTCTCGCTTGGCGACGACCGTGCGATCATCATCAGCAACTACCTCGCCAGCAACGGCATCGCCCGTAACCGCATGGAGACGGTCAGCCGCGGCGAGACGAATCCCGCGGTCGAAGGCCATGGCGAGAGCGCCTGGTCGCAGAACCGCCGCGGCGAGTTCATCATCTGGAAGAAGTAATCGGTCCTAGATGACGCTCGCGTTCATCTTTACCGACGTTGGCTTCGGCGAGTGGTTCGTTCTGCTCGCCGTTGTCCTTATCGTGGTCGGCCCGCGCAACCTGCCGTCGGTCGCTCGGAAGATCGGAAGCTACTACGGCAAGTTCCGTCGGGCCGCAGAGGGCTTCAAACGTCAGCTGATGGACATGGAGACGGAGTTCACGCGTGCCGCCGACGCGGCCGAGCGTGAGGTCGACGAGGCGCTCAAGGTCGATGACGAGGTCTCTGGCGAATCGTCGGCAGAGGGCGCAAGTCCGTCCCCGGCCGATCCGGAGAAGGAGGCCTGACCGTGGCCATCAAGCTGATCAAGAATCCCGACGAGCGCAACGATCCGCCGAAGCCTCTTTTGGAGCATCTGCTGGCGCTTCGGGACATGCTGGTCTTCGCGGCCGTGTCGTGGGCGATCGGCGTCATCGTCGTCGGGTGTGTCGCACCGCGGATCATGGACTTCCTGGTTCGGCCGGCCGAAGCCTATCGCGACCTCTTCCAGGTCACTGGCGTCGCCTCGTCGTTCGACGTCTGGATGTCGATCGCCTTCTGGGGCGGTACGATCCTGTCGTTTCCCGCCGTCGTCTTCGCGATTCTCCGCTTTGTCTTTCCCGCCCTCACGAACAAGGAGAAATTCGTCATCGTTTCGGGGATGACCATCAGCACGTCCCTGTTCGTGGTCGGCGCGTTCCTTGCCTATGCGAAAACGCTCGGACTGGTCGTCAGTGCGTTCAACCAGCTTGGGCGCTGGATGCACATCAACCAGGACATCATCACGCTTGACACCTACATCCCGCTGGTCATCAAGATGATCGTCGCCTTCGGCCTCGTGTTCCAGGTGCCGCTCATCCTCTTCGTGCTCGGCTGCTTCGGCATCGTCACGAGCCGGGGGCTTCGCGAGAAGCGCCGCATTTCGATCGTCGTCTCGTTCGTCCTGGCGATGGTCCTGACGCCGCCCGATCCGATGAGCCAGATCGTCATGGCGCTTCCGCTCTGCATTCTCTACGAGGCGGCAATCTGGGCGATCTGGCTGAAGGAGAAGGCGACCTTCACGGGGCGGAAGAAGTCGTGAACCGCCGTCCGTCGATTGCCTTTGGCTTCCTGGCGCTGATCGCAATCGGTGCGGTCCTGCTGGCCAGTCCCTGGGCGCGGGCTGGCAGCAACGGCCAGTGGGGTGACTGGCTGAAGTCCCTGTTCACGGCCTGCTCGGCGGTTTGCGTGACCGGTCTTTCCATCGTCGACGTCGGCACGCACCTGACGTTCTGGGGACAGGTCGTCCTGCTGGTGCTGGTGGAGATCGGCTGTCTCGGCCTTATGACCTGCGGCACGTTTCTCCTCGTCGCGGTCGGCCGGCGCCTGTCGCTGAGCCACGAGTTCTCGCTGATGAATGCCTACGGCGTCGCGCAGGTCAAGGGCCTGAAGGGCCTGATCTGCTGGATCGTCGGCTCCATGCTGACGATCGAGGCCCTGGGTGCGGTCGCGCTCTACGTTCATCTCGGCGACGTCTACCAGAGCATCTTCTACTCGATCATGGGTTTCTGCAACGCCGGCTTCGGGCTCCGTCCCGATTCGCTGGCTTCGTTCTCGGACAGTCCCTCTTTCGTGCTGGTGATGGCCTTCGAGACCATCCTCGGCGGCATCGGCTTCCTGGTCATCTACAATCTCTGCACCTGCCGTCTGCTGCGTCCGTCGGGTGGACGCGGGCGACTGACGCTTCATACGCGCGTCGTCCTGCGCTTCACCCTCTACCTGCTCGCGGCGGCCTTCGTCCTCTTCTTGGCCTCGGAGTGGAACGGCGTCCTCAAGGACATGCCTCCCGTCAAGCGCGCAGTGACGGCGTTTTACCAGGCGGTGACGCCGCGCACCTGCGGGTTCTGCGTCGTGCCGACGGAGGACCTGAATCCGCTGACGCGCTTCTCCTACATCTTCCTGATGTTCATCGGCGGCGCACCCGGCTCGGCGGCGGCCGGCATGAAGATCACGACCTTCGCCGTTCTCCTGTACACCTGGGTCGCGATGTGCCGTGGCGAGAACGAGACGGTCATCTCCAAGCGCGTGGTCCCGATGGACATCGTGCGCGAGTCGATCGTGATTCTCATGGCGCTCATCGTCTTCGTCGCCATGGTTTTCGGCATCTTCCTCGTCACCGAGGCCGAGGCGCTCCGTTCGGGAGCGGTTGCGCTGGACGCGCTCTTCTTCGAGGCGGTCTCGGCCATCACCACCACGGGACTCTCCGTCGGCTCGACGACCGCCGACCTGTCTCTGGCGGGCAAGTGCGTCCTGATGATCGCCATGTTCATCGGACGCCTCGGCGCGCTCACCGTCGTCCTGATGATCGGCGACCGCGAGAGCGTCCATCACATCCGCTATCCGAGTGAAGAGTTGGTCGTCGGCTGAAGGAGTTTCGATGATGAACCGTGATTTCAATGAAGTGATGTTTCCGCCCCCCGGGCGTACGCCGCGTGAAGATACCGCGGCGGTGATGAAGTTCTACAAGCTGCCGAAGGCGTTCCCGCCCGAGGTCCTGGCCGAGGCGAAGCGCGTCGCCGAGCGCCTGGACACGCCGGGGGAGCGGCTCGACCTGCGCAAGAAGTTCATCTTCACCTGCGACCCCGTCACCGCGCGCGACTACGACGACGCGCTGTCGCTGGAGACGGACCGCAAGGGCAACCGCATCCTCGGCGTCCACATCGCGGACGTCTCCCATTTCGTCATCCCGGGCAGCGCCCTCGACCGCGAGGCGTACAAGCGCTCGACGAGCGTCTACTTCGCGGACCGCGTCGTCCCGATGCTCCCCGAGGAGCTCTGCAACGGCGTCTGCTCGCTCGTTCCGAACGAGGACCGCCTCGCCTTCTCCGTCTTCATGACCTTCGACAAGAAGGGCGCGATGACGAAGCGTACGTTCGCGAAGTCAATCATCCGCTCGAAGGCCCGCTTTACCTATGAAGAGGTGATGACGGTTCTTTCTGGCGGTGTGGCGAAGAAGCTCGGCAAGCGCGAAACGAAACTCGTGCGCGAGATCAACGAGCTCGCCCAGCAGCTTCGGGCGCTGCGCTTCTCCGCGGGTGCGCTCGATCTGGAGGTTCCCGAGGCCGAGGTCGTGCTGGACGGCGAAGGGGAGATGACGGGCATCGTCACGCGTCCCTACGACGAGTCTCACCAGATGATCGAGGAATGCATGGTCGCGGCCAACGAGGCCGTGGCGCAGGAGCTCTGGACGAAGGGCGTCAAGATCCTCGCGCGTCTCCACGAGGCGCCGGACGAGGAGAAGCTGATGATGCTTCGCGCCGACCTGCGCGGACTCGGCGTCAAGATGGGCAACATCGCGAACCAGCAGGTCTTCGCCCAGTTCCTCAAGTCCATCAAGAAGAATCCGCTCTATCCGACAATCGTCGTCATGGTGCTCCGCTCGATGAAGCGCGCCGTGTACGATTCGACGGCGATCGGGCACTTCGGCCTCGCGAAGAGGTTCTATGCCCACTTCACCTCGCCGATCCGCCGCTATCCCGACCTGACGCTCCACCGCCAGCTCGCGGACTACCTTGCCGCTGGCGTCGCCAAGGCGCGTGTCGCGCCGAAGACGCTCGCCAAGTGGGCGGCGCACACGAGCGAGCGCGAGGAAATCGCCGCCGAGGCCGAGCGCGGACTCCTGGAGATCAAGAAGTACCGGCTCCTCGAGGACCAGATCAACTCGCGGCAGATCCTCGACTACGACGCCGTCATCGCCAAGTGCGCGCCGTTCGGCTGCTTCGTCGAGATCCCCGAGCTGGCCGTCTCGGGACTTGTCCACGTCTCGCTCCTTTCGCACAAGTACGTCACGTTCAACGAGTCCGACCATTCCCTTTCCGCGCCGGGCGGAAAGAGCTGGCGGGTCGGCGACCGGATGAAGGTCCATGTCGCCCGCGTTGACTTCAAGCAAAGAAAGCTGGATTTCGTCCCATGCTCGCCACGACGCTCCTCCCGCTGATGCTCGCCGCGGTCTCGCCCGCGGCCGGACAGGATTTCACCATGCGTCCCTCGGGCGCCTGGCGCGGCATCCGTTTCCAGGAGGCCCGCGAATTTTCCACGACCGGCGTCGTCTCGCGCCTCGAGATGTCCCTCTACAATCGGGGGGACGACAAGACCGAGGTCGGGATGTCGAAGGCCGAGCTGCGGACGCTCCTCGACAAGGTCGTCGCCGAGCTCAATCCGCAGGGCAAGCCGCCGCCAGTCGAGAAGCGAAAGGTCCGTTCCGGCGGTCTCGAGTTCTCCCAGCGCTGGCCGAAGCTCGTGCCGTCCGCGGAACTCGTCTGGGGCGTCACGGGCGAGACCGTCGACTTCGTCCGCCTGACGCTCGACACCGCGCCCGCGAAGCCGAAGACGGGCGCCGCGCCCGTCGCCGGCAATGTCGCGAAGGCGAAGGTCAAGGCGAACGTCGTCAAGGAGCCGTCCGGCGACGTGCGCATCGACAACGTGCCGATGGTGGACCAGGGACAGAAGGGCTACTGCGCTGCGGCCGTGTCCGAGCGCGTCCTGCGCTATTACGGACACCCGATCGACGAGCACCAGATCGCCCAGATGGCGGGCACCCGTGCCGAGGGCGGTACGAGCGTCTCCGAGATGATCGAGACCGTGCGCACGGTCGGCTCCAAGTGCCGCCTCGGCTTCGTCCAGATCGTGTCGATGGCCGGCTCGATGGGCGAGATCCGCAAGGACCTCGAGCGCTACAACAAGGCGGCGAAGGCGCTGAAGCGTCCGGCGCTCGTCTACGACGACTTCCTCGAGGACCATACCTTCCAGGTGAATGCGATGCGCAGGGCGATGGAGCCCGAGGTGCTGCTCGCGATGCGAAAGAAGGACTCGCGCTTCAAGCGCTTCCTCGCCGGCGTGAAGACGCAGGTCGACCAGGGCATTCCCGTCTTCTGGGGCGTCACGCTCGGCTACTTCCCCGAACCGGGCGTGCCGCAGTCCGGCGGCGGGCACATGCGCCTCATCATCGGCTACAACGCGAAGACGCACGAGATCCTCTACACCGACAGCTGGGGCCCCGGACACGAACTCAAGCGCATGCCCGAGGACCGCGCCTTCGCGATTACCCACGACGCCTTCTTCCTCAAGCCGCTCTGATGCGGCTTGATTTGGCACGGCAAACGTGCTATATTGTTGTGTATACAAATCCAACGATTCATCAGTCACCCTCAACAAAGGTCTTCCGTCCATGGAACTCTCCTTGCTGATCAACAAGTTCAACATCAAGGGCCGTCTCGTTGCGCTGCAGCCTTTCGGCAACGGCAACATCAACGACACCTACCTCGCCATTTACCGCAACACCTTCACTGAGACTCAGGTCATCCTCCAGCGCGTGAACCGCAACGTGTTCCCGAAGCCCGAGGAGATCATGGAGAACATGCACGAGGTGACGAAGCACTGCCACGAGAAGCTCGAGGACGATGCGGACAAGGGCCGCGACGACCGCGTGTGGCAGATGCCGCGCATCATCAAGGCGAAGGACTCGAAGGACTACGTCGTCGACGACAAGGGCGAGGTCTGGCGCGTCATTACGCGCATCATGTCCGCCCACGCCTTCGACATCGCGCAGGGACCCGAGCACGCCATGGAATGCGGTGCGGCGCTCGGACACTTCCACTACCTCATCAGCGACATGGACCCGGCGACGATCAAGGATCCGCTCCCCGGCTTCCACGTCACGAGCGGCTACCTCGCGAAGTACGACGAGACGCTGAAGTCGTCCGCGGCCAAGGAACTCCTCAATGCGTCGATGGAGGCCAAGCGCCTCGCGAAGTTCATCGAGGAGCGCCGCGACCTCGCGCTTTGCCTCGAGAAGGCCGAACAGGCCGGCGAGCTCAAGAAGCGCATGTTCCACGGCGACCCGAAGGTGAACAACATCATGATCGACGACGTGACCGGCAAGGGCACGGCGATGATCGATCTCGACACCGTTTCCCCGGGTCTCATCCACCTCGACTTCGGCGATGCGCTGCGCTCGATCTGCAACCCCGCAGGCGAGGAGGAGACGAACCTCGCGAAGGTCGTCTTCGACGAGGACCTCTGCACGGCATTCTGCAAGGGCTACATGCGAGAGGCCGGTTCGTTCCTGACGGACGCCGACCGCGCCTATCTCTTCGACTCGATCCGCCTCCTGCCGTTCGAGCTCGGCCTCCGGTTCTTCCAGGACTACCTCGCCGGCAACGTCTACTTCAAGACGAAGCAGCCCGAGCAGAACCTGAACCGCGCCCGCGTCCAGTTCCGCCTCTGCGAGTCGATCGAAGCCCGCGAGCGCTCGATCCGCAGCCTCCTCGCGAAGCTGTAAGCGAAAATGGCGCGCAGTGTCCGACACCCCGCGCCACTTTTGGACGGTTGTGGATCTTGAGTGGGGATCGGTCTTTCAGTGCGCCTCGAGCCAGTTCCTTCCGACGCCGAGGCCGACGTCGAGGGGGACGCCGAAGTCGAGGGCGGTCGTCATCTCGCGGATGACGATCGCCTTCACTTTCTCCACTTCGTCGAGCGGCGTGTCGAAGACGAGTTCGTCGTGAATCTGAAGGACCATCTTCGTGCGCAGGTTCTCCGCCTTGAGCGCACGGTCGATCTTCACCATCGCGACCTTGATGAGGTCCGCGGCCGAGCCCTGGATCGGCGTGTTCATCGCGTCGCGCTCGGCGCCCTGACGCGCCGTCGCATTGCGTGAGTTGATGTCCCGAAGCGTGCGGCGGCGTCCGAGGATCGTCGTCGCGTAGCCTTTCTCGCGCGCCTCCGCGACGGACTTCTCCATGTACTCGCGGATCTTCGGATAGAGCTTGAAATACGTGTCGATGAGGGACTGCGCCTCCTTGCGCGGCACCTTGAGCCGCTGGGAGAGTCCGAACGCCGAGATGCCGTAGATGATGCCGAAGTTGACCATCTTGCACTTCGCACGCTGCTCGGGTGTGACGAACATCGGCATCACGTCGTAGACGCGGCTCGCCGTGTCGCGGTGGATGTCCTCGCCGTTGCGGAACGCCTGGATCATCGCCGCGTCCTGCGAGAAGGCCGCCATCAGGCGGAGCTCGATCTGCGAGTAGTCGGCGGAGATGAGCACGTGCTTCTCGTCCCGGGGGACGAAGGCCCTGCGGATCAGCTTGCCGCGTTCGGTGCGAATCGGGATGTTCTGGAGGTTCGGGTCCGAGGAGGAGAGACGCCCCGTCTCGGTGAACGCCTGCGCATAGGTCGTGTGGACGCGTCCGTTCTCGTCGATGAGCGTCGGCAGCTTGTCCACATACGTCGACTTGAGCTTGGTGAGCTGGCGATAGTCGAGGATCTTCGCCACGATCGGATGCGCGTCGACAAGCTTCGAGAGCGTCTTCTCGTCCGTCGAGAACTGCCCCGACGCCGTCTTCTTGCCGCCCTCGAGTCCGAGCTTGGCGAAGAGGAGCTCGCCGAGCTGCTTCGGACTGTCCGGATTGAACCCGGGTCCCGAATAGGCGAGGATCTCTTGCGTCAGTCCGAGAATCTCGCGGTCGAGTTCGCGTCCGTACTCCTTGAGTGCCGCGACGTCGATCTTCACGCCCTCGCGCTCCATCTCGATGAGGATCTTGACGAGCGGCTCCTCGACGTCGGAGAGAGCGTTGAGCGATGCGTGATGACTGTTGAACGGCGGATGGTTGAGCTTTTCAGCCTGAGGACGGAGGACGTCGTCGAGGCGCAGCGTCACGTCCGCGTCCTCGGCGGCGTAGTCGAGGATCTGCTCGGGCGCGAGAGAAGCCATGGAGAGCTGTTCCTTGCCGCGCTCCTTCTCGCCGATGAGCGCGGTGATTGGAATCGGACGGTAGTTGAGGTACTGCTCGGCGAGCGTGTCCATGCCGTGCCGTGCGGCGGCGTCCAGGCAGTAGTGCGCGAGCAGCGTGTCGTGCGGGACGGAGGCGAAGCCGATGCCGTAGCGGTGAAGGACCGAGCGGTCGAACTTCACGTTATGGCCGACGAAGGTCTTGGTCGGGTCTGCGAAGAGGGGACGGAAGACGTCGATCTGGTCCGCCGTCACGTACCACGCCTTGCCGGGTGCGGTCGCAAAGGAGAAGCCGACGAGCTTGCAGAAGTGGGCCTCGGTGGATTCGTGTCCGTCCTCCGACGCGGCGGTCTCCGTGTCGAAGGCGATGCGGTCCGCCTGCATCAGCTCCGCCAGCAGCGCCTCCGCCTCCTCCTCGGTCCGCACAAGCTTGTAGTCATGCGGAAAGGTTGAAAGGCTTGAGAGTTCCCCGCTCCCCGTTCCCCCGTCCCCATTCTCCGTTCCTCCCTCCCCGATCCCGGTGCCAGCCTCCCCCAGGAACGCCTTGGCGAGGCGGTTGAGCTCGAACTTGGCGCAGACGGCGGCGAGCTTCTCGCGGTCGATGCCGTCAAGGCGGTAGGCGTTCCAGTCCGGTTCGATCGGGACGTCGGTGCGGATCGTCGTCAGAAACTTGGAGATCTTCGCGTCCTCGCGTCCGTTGAACACCTTCTCCGCGAGCTTGCCCTTGATCTTCGCGACGTTGGCGAGGATGCCCTCGACGTCCCCGAACTTCGAGAGGAGGTCCGTCGCCGTCTTCTCGCCGACCCCGCGGATGCCGGGGATGTTGTCCGCCGTATCGCCCGCGAGCGCGAGGTAGTCGATCATCTGCGCGGGGGAGCTGAGGTGCCAGTGCTCGCAGACCTTCGCCTCGTCGTAGATCTCGGCGGCGTCTCCCGCGTGGGCGGGACGGTAGAGCTTCACGCCGGGACGGACGAGCTGCGCCGCGTCCTTGTCGGGGGTCGCCATGTAGACGTCGAACCCGGCGGCCGCGCCCTTGACGGCGAGCGTACCCATCACGTCGTCGGCCTCGAAACCGTCGACGCGCACCACGGGGATCTTCAGCGCCTCGGCGAGCTCGAAGGCGTAGGGAATGGACGCGGCGAGGTCCTCCGGCATTTTCTCGCGCTGGGCCTTGTACGGGGCGTAGGCCTCGTGGCGGAAGGTCGGACCGCCCGGGTCCATCGCGAGGACCGCGTGCGTCGGCTTCTCCCGCTTGAGGATGGACTGGAGCCCCGCGACGAGGCCGAGGAGGGCGGAGGTGTTGATGCCCGAGGCGGTCATGCGCGGATTGCGCAGGAAGACAAAGTGGCCCTTGTAGAGGAAGGGCATGAGGTCGATGATGAAGAGTTTGTCCATAAGGTGAATTATAGCACAAGCCGACGGACGGCGACACCTCTTGCGCGGGTTTTCTGTGAAGGCGATTTTTTCATTTTCCCCCTTGTGGTCCGAATCAGCCTTGTGCTATAATTCGCGGACAGAGGTTAACAATGAACTTCATCAAGAACAACAACTGGTGGTGGCGCCTGGCTAACGAAGCGAGGTGAACCCCGTTGTTATTCTCATACACACGGAAAAGGCAGACGGCCCCGCTTCGAAGAAGGAAGCGAGGCCGTTTTTGTTTTGCGGATTTAAAGCTACAGGAGGATCGAACATGTTGAAGTGCTTGAGCGAAGAGGAGTTCGTGAAGCGCACCGCGGGCGGGGTGCGTACGCCGGTCTTCCGCGAGTTCCTGGCGGACCGCGAGACGCCCGTGTCGGTCCTGACGCGCGTTGCGGACGACGAGGCCGTGTTCCTGCTGGAGTCCGTCGCCGGCGGCGAGGCCGTGGCGCGCTACTCCTACCTGGGCATCGATCCGTACGGCACGTACGAGGAGACGAACGGCTGGAATCCGATGCCCGAGCTGCGCAAGTACGTCGCGGGCCGCGCCTTCACGCCGGCACCGGAGCTCCCGAGCCTGCAGGGCGGTGCGATCGGCTACTTCGCCTACGACGTCGTGAAGACCTTCGTGCCGCGCGTCGGCCTGACGCGCGAACCGGGGACGCCGACCGCGGCGTTTCTCTTCACGGACACGCTCGTCATCTTCGACGCGGTCCGCCAGACGGCGATCGTCTCCAAGGTGACGGGCGTCGAGAACGGCGACGCGCACGCGACGTACGAGAAGACGATGAATGCGATCGAGGCGATCTACCGCCGGCTCCTCTCGGCCGAGTCGATCGCGAACTACGTGAAGACGCGCGTAAAGCCGACGAACCCGACGGTGACGCCGTTCAAGCCGGAGATGACGCCCGAGGAGTTCGAGGACATCGTCGTCAAGTGCAAGGCCGCGATCAAGGCGGGCGAGGTCATCCAGATCGTCCCGTCGCAGAAGTTCACGGCCGAGACGGACATCCCGGCGCTGTCGCTCTACCGCGCGCTCCGCATGGTGAATCCGTCCCCGTACAACTTCTTCCTCAAGCTCGGCAAGAAGACGCTGATCGGGTCCTCGCCCGAGGAGCTCGTGAAGCTCGAGAAGGGCGTCGCCTCGACCTGTCCGATCGCCGGCACGCGTCCGCGCGGCAAGACGCCCGCCGAGGACGTCGCGCTCGAGCAGGAGCTGCTTGCGGACCCGAAGGAGCGCGCCGAGCACGTGATGCTCGTGGACCTCGGCCGCAACGACCTCGGCCGCGTGTGCGAGATCGGGTCCGTCAACGTCGACCGCTACGCCTACGTCGAGCGCTACTCGCACGTGATGCACCTCGTCTCGACCGTGACGGGCCGGCTCGACGGGAAGAAGATGGACGCCTTCGACCTCCTCGAGGCGACCTTCCCCGCCGGCACGCTCTCGGGCGCGCCGAAGGTACGCGCGATGGAGCTCCTCGCCGAGTACGAGAAGTCTCCGCGCGGCATCTATGGCGGCGCGGCCGGCTACTTCAGCTACACGGGGGACATGAACTTCGCGATCGTCATCCGCACGATGATGCTCGAGGGACGCCAACTCGTGATGCGCGCCGGCGCCGGCATCGTCGCCGATTCGGATCCGCTCAAGGAATACCAGGAGACGATCAACAAGTCGAAGGCCATCTTCGCCGCCGCGACATTTGCAGCTGCTTTGTAAGGAACGCCGCCATGATCCTTTTTATCGATAACTACGACTCCTTCACCTACAACATCGTCCAGGAACTGGGGATGCTGGGCGCGGACGTGAAGGTCGTCAAGAACGACGCCGCCACGCTCGACGAGATCGAGGCGATGAAGCCCGCCGCGGTCGTCTTCGGGCCGGGCCCGGGCAACCCCGATTCGGCGGGCATCACCCTTGCGGCGATCAAATGTTTCGCGGGCAAGGTCCCGATCCTGGGCGTCTGCCTCGGACACCAGTCCATCGCCCAGGCCTTCGGCGGGAAGATCGTCTCCGCGAAGAAGCTGATGCACGGCAAGACCTCCGCCCTGAAGCACGACGGGAAGGGCCTCTTCAAGGGCTTCCCGCAGGGCATGCTCGCGATGCGCTACCATTCGCTCGCGGTGGACCGCGCGACGTTGCCGGACTGCTTCGCGATCACGGCCGAGGCCGAGGACGGTGAGATCATGGGCCTCCGGCACAAGACGCTGCCGATCGAGTCCCTGCAGTACCACCCCGAGTCGATCGGCACGCCGAACGGCATCAACCAGCTGAAGAACTTCCTGGAGCGTGTAGACGCCGCGTCTACGAAAGACGGAGAACGAAACGATGATCATCGAGACCTTGAAGAAGGCCCAGACGGGCGCGCACCTGACGGCGGACGAGGCTTACGCCACGTTCCGCGAGATCATGAACGGCGAGGTGACGAACCCCGTCCTCATCGCGGCGCTCCTGACCGCGATGCAGATGAACGGTCCGACCGCGACCGAGGTGACGGGTGCGGCGCGCGCCATGCGCGGAGCGGGCATCAAGGTGAAGGCGCCGAAGGACGCGGTCGACATCGTCGGCACGGGCGGGGACGGCTTCGGCACGTTCAACTGTTCGACGACGGCGGCGCTCGTGGCCGCAGGCGCGGGCGTGACGATCGCCAAGCACGGCAACAAGGCGTCCACCTCCCAGTCGGGCTCGGCGGACTGCCTCGCGGCGCTCGGCTACGACCTCCTCACACCGCTCGAGGGCGTGGAGCGGTCCATCGCGGAAAACGGTATCGGCTTCTGCTTCGCGAACCGCTGCCATCCGGCGATGATGTACGCCGCGCCCGTGCGCAAGGCGTTGCCGTACCGGACGGTCTTCAACCTGCTCGGTCCGCTCACGAATCCGGCGGACGTCACGCGCCACGCGCTCGGCGTCTACGCCCCGGAGATCGTTCCGATCTATGTCTCGGCCCTCAAGGCCCTCGGAACGACGCGCGCGCTCGTCTTCTGCGGCGAGGTGCCGCAGGCGGACGGGTCGGTCAAGTACCTGGACGAGCTGAGCGTCTCGGGCCTCTCCCACCTGACGATTCTGCGCGAGGACGGCTACGTCCTCGAGACGACCGTCGATCCCGAGCGGCTCTTCGGCCGCACGGACCCGATCGAGGCGATTGCCGGCGGCACGCCCGAAGAGAATGCGGCGATCACGCGCCGCGTCCTGGGCGGCGAGAAGGGCGCCTACCGTCACGCGGCGGCCCTCAACGCCGCCGCTGCGATCGTCGCCGGCGGCAAGGCCGACACGCTCGAGGACGGCGTGAAGCTGGCCGAGCAGGCAATCGACAGCGGCGCGGCCAGGGCCAAGCTCGCCGCGCTCGTCACCGCAACGTCTCCCCATCGCGTCGACGCATGAAACGAACCATGGACATTCTGGAAGAACTTTCGGCCCTCCGCCGGGCCGACGCCGAGGAACAGGCGAAGACTGTTTCCGCGGCCGAACTCGAGCGCCGCATTGCCGCAATGGCGCCGGCACGGGACTTTTGTGCGGCGTTTGCGGACGAGGGGCTGCACGTCATCGCCGAACTGAAGAAGGCGAGTCCGAGCGAGGGCCTGATCCGTCCCGACTTCGACCCGGTCGCGATCGCCCGGGCGTATGCGGAGAACGGCGCGGCCGCGATGAGCGTCCTCTGCGAGCCGCACCGCTTCCTGGGCGGCGAGGCCTACCTCAAGGCCGTGCGACAGACGGTGGAGACACCGCTGCTCGACAAGGATTTCCTCACGACGCCGTATCAGGTGCTGAACGCCCGCGCGGCGGGCGCGGACGCCTGTCTGCTGATCGCGGCCGTGCTGGACGACGCGAAGCTTGCGGAGCTCCTCGGCCTTGCGCACGACGTCGGGCTCACGGCGCTCGTCGAGACGCACACCGAGGAGGAGGTCCGGCGCGCGGCCGGCGTCGGCGCGAAGCTGATGGGCGTCAACTGTCGGGACCTCCGCACGTTCAGGACCGATCCGAACCTCACGGCCGAACTCGTTGCGAAGATTCCGGACGGCATCGTGAAGATCGGCGAGAGCGGACTCAAGACGCGGGAGGACCTCCTCAAGGTCAAGGCCGCCGGCGCCGACGGCTTCCTGATCGGCACGACCCTCATGCGTGCCCCCGACCCGGGAGCGAAGCTGCGCGAGCTCTGCGGGGAATGACAGGTTTTAAAAGTTCCACCATTATTCAATAATCAATACTCACTATTCAATGCCTATGAAACCCAAAGGACACTTCGGACCCTACGGCGGACAGTATGTCGCCGAAACGTTGATGGGACCCCTGAACGAACTCGCCGCCGCCTACGAGGAGGCGAAGAAGGATCCCGAATTCCAGCGCGAATTCCATGAGATCCTGCGCGACTACGTCGGACGCGAGTCGCCGATCACCGTCTGCAAGCGCCTCTCGGCGCATCTCGGCGGCGCGACGATCGTCCTCAAGCGCGAGGACCTCAACCACACGGGCGCGCACAAGGTGAACAACACGATCGGCCAGGCGCTCCTTGCGAAGCGCATGGGCAAGAAGCGGCTCATCGCCGAGACGGGCGCGGGCATGCACGGCGTCGCGACGGCGACCGTGGCGGCGCTCCTGGGCCTGCCGTGCGACGTCTACATGGGCGCGATCGACGTGAAGCGCCAGGCGCCGAACGTGCAGCGCATGCAGATGCTCGGCGCGCGCGTCGTGGCGGTCGAGGAAGGGTCGGCGACCCTCAAGGACGCAATGAACGAGGCGCTCCGCGACTGGGTCACCAACTGCGATGACACGTTCTACGTGATCGGCACGGTGGCGGGGCCCTATCCGTATCCGGAGATGGTTCGCGACTTCCAGCGCGTGATCGGCGACGAGGCGCGCCGCCAGTGCCTGGAGAAGTTCGGGCGCCTGCCGGACGAGGC
>CAMEZU010000008.1 GCA_945947925.1 uncultured Verrucomicrobiota bacterium | reverse complement strand
CGCGGACCATCTCAATCTTCTCGGGCTCGACGCCCGCCGACGCCGGCATCACCTTGAGCGTCGCTTCCGTCGCCTCGCGCAGGGTGCCGTAAAGGGACATGACCATCACGGAGTAGAACGGCTTCTTATGATCGGACATCGCCTTCGCGAAACGGACCGCCGGCGTCGAGGCGAGCGTCTGTCCCTTGATGGAGACGGACGCATAAACCTCCTCGCCCGCCGCCGTGTACGGCTTGACGTTCGTAAGCAGGGTCTCGAGTTCCTTCTCGAAGGACTCGTCGTCAAGGGCCTTCACCCACTTCTCGGCATCGCCCTTCTTGACGAAGTCCACGACGCCCTGCGGATCGATTTCAAAGCGGCAGACCGTGCCCTCCTTCTTGAAGGACACGAAGTCCAGCGTGAGACCGCGCCCTGCGAAGAATTCGATCAGAGACTTCCACTGCTTCTCGGACGCGTCCGTGCCGCAATTCGCCATCTGGGCTGCGGCCACGAGCGCCTCCTTGCCTGCGAAGGCGAGCGGATTCGCCGGGAGCGCCGTGCGGCCCGCCTTGTCGAATTCACTGCCCGGACGGGCGCCCATATCCGCCAGCAGGTCGATGCCGCGCTCGGAGACACGCAGGGCGATGGACAGGTCGGTCATCTGCTGCAAGGCCACGCGCTGGGCCTTCATCTGGGCGGCGAATTCGGGAATTTCGGCCGCTGCGATCTCGAAGAACTTGTCGAGGCCCGCCATCGTCGGCTCCGTCAGCGTGACGCGCACGAGTTCGCCCTGCGTCAGCTTGGCCTTGCCAGCCGCGGGAACGACGGCACGGACCGTGTCGGCATCATCACCGACGACCGCCCACGCGCCGTCCGCCGAATAGGCCACGACCTGTCCATCGGCCGTGTAGACGCCGTTCGTCGCCGTCAGAGACTTCTTGGCCTCGTAGGCCGCCTTGTCCGACGACGCCGGATACGCAACCGCGAAGTGCAGCGTCTTGCCGAACGCATCGACATCTGCGGTCGACTTCAGCACGTCCAGGTCGCCGTAGACGGCGATTGTCGTCACCGCCCCATCCCGCGGCGCGCCGAAGTCGGCGGCGAGCGGATTGGCCGAGAGCAGGCCGACCGCACCGAGCCCGATCATGGGGATGCCCGTCATCTCGCCCAGCTTGGACGCCTGGTTGAGGATCGCGGTGCGGTCGTTGACGGCGACTTCCGCCAGCTTCTGCGGGGCGGCCACGGACGCGAGGACCAGGCCGAGGGTTGCCAGGGAGACGAGTTTTTTCATGGGGTCTTTCCTTGTGAGGTGGTTCGGTTTTCGGTTTGAAATCAGGCGCGCAGGTCGCGGACCGCGTCCGCCACGTTCTGGAAGAGCGTCGCGAGCTTCGCGGTCGGGATCGTCGAGAAGGCGAGGCGGATGAGACCCGAGAGCATGATCGTGCCCGTCGAGTACTTCGCGATCAGGTGCTTGCGCACGGCCTCGGCGTCGACGCCGAGCGGCTTCACGCACATGAAGTAGCCGGAGTTGAACGGCATGACCTCGAAGAACTCGGCGTACTCGGGATGCTTCTTGAGGATCTTGCGGATCTCCTGGTAGCGCTTCTTGAGAACGACGTACTTCTCCTTCTTCTGGGCCGCGTACATCGGGTCCGCAAACGCCGCGATCGCCATGTGCTGGCCGATCGAGGAGACGTTGGAGATGCCGGAGCGGACGTTGCCCGCCGCCTTCGCCTCGAGCGCCTTGAGCTGCTCGGCCGTCGCGCCCTTGAACGCGAAGGAGATGAAGCCGACGCGCAGGCCCCAGACGTAGTCCTCCTTCGTCGTGCCGTCCAGCTTGACCGCAAGGACGTTCTTGTGGAGGTCGGAGAATTCCGCGAAGAGCGACTCGCCGTGGACGCCCTTCTCGTAGACGAGGCCGAAGTAGGCGTCGTCGCAGACGACCACAATCCTCTTGCCCTTGGCCGCCACCGCCTTCACCGTCGCGACGATCTTCTTCGCGTCCTCAAGCGTCGCCGTGTAGCCCGTCGGGTTGTTCGGGAAGTTGAGGATGAGGAGCTTCTTCTCGCCTTCGGCAAGAAGCGCCTTCTTCATCGCCTCGGTGTCGAACGCACCCTTCTTGAAGGTATTGAAGTGCGCGACCTGGCAGCCGACCGCCTCCTGGCAGACGAGCTCGTAGTTGTCCCAGAAGAGGTCTGGCGTCACCAGCGTGTCGTCCGCGCCCGCGAAGAGTTCCGCGCAGATGCGGATGCCGTGCGTGAGCGCGTTCGTCACGACGGGATTGGAGAACGTCTTGCCCTTGAGCGAGGGGTTCTTCTTGAACTCCATCTCGCGCCAGAGCTCGCGGAGCTTCGGCAGGCCGAAGCTGCCCGCGTAGAGGAACGCCTTCTTGTCGAGCGTGAGGGACTTCTTGAAGCAGTCCATCACCAGCGGGGACCCGTCCTCCTCGAACGCCATGCCGATCGTCGCGTTGATGCCGCACGTCTTGGCTTCCGCGCCCTGTCCGAGGATCCCGCCGTAGGGAAAGTACATCCGTTTGCCCGCCGGGGAGAGGAATTCCGCAGCCGACCCGAGCGTTTCGTTGAGCTTAATCGCGAGTTCGTTCATGATGGGAGTGTATTATAGCAAAAATCAGAGGCCAAGATGACGAACGGCGCAACGGAAATCGAATTCGGCCCGACCAGCGTCCAGCTTGAGGAACTGTCCCTTCTCATAGACGATCTCGCCGTCGACGAGCGTCATCTCCACGTCCGAGGCGTGCATCGAGTTGACGATCAGGTTCGCGACGTCGAGACACGGGACGAGGTGGGGCCGCTGCAGGTCGACGACGCAGAGGTCGGCGCACTTGCCGACCGCGATCTCGCCCGTATCGCTGCGGCCGAGCGCCTTCGCGCCGTTCACGGTCGCCATCTCGATGACGTCCCAGGCCGAGAGCTTCGTCGGATCGCGCGCAAGGCCCTTCTGGATCAGCGAGGCGACGTGCATCTCCTCGAACAGGTCGAGGTTGTCGTTCGACGCGCAGCCGTCCGTGCCGAGCGCCACGTTCACCCCGAGCTCCATCGCGCGCGGCACGCGGGCGAAGCCGCTGCCGAGCTTCATGTTGCTCGTCGGGTTGTGCGCGAGGGTGACGCCGCGCTCGGCCATGATCCTGAAGTCGTCGTCCGTGCACCAGACGCAATGCGCCGCGTACGCCCCGTAGTCGAAGAGCCCGAGGTCCGCCAGGTACGCGATCGGCGTCTTGCCGTGGCGCGCGAGGCACTCCGCGTGCTCCTTCTCCGTTTCGGAGACGTGGAGGTGGACGGGACGCTTCAGCTCGCGGTTCGCGGCGGCGAGGTCGCGGCAGAACGTCTCGTTCGTCAGGTATTCGCTGTGGATGCAGAGGTCCGCGACGATGCGCTCGACCTTCAGGTCCCGCACGAAGGCGACGCACTCGTCGAGCCGTCCCGGCGGCACGTTGTCCGCGAACGCGAGTCCCACGCGGTTGAGGTTTCCCTTCATCCCCGCGGCCGAGAGCGCCTCGGCGCCCGCCTGCGGGAAGTCGTACATGTCCGCGACGCAGGTCGTGCCGCCGGCCATCATCTCCATCGCGCCCCAGGTCATGCCCGCAGCGATGTCCTCGGGCGTCATCTTCGCCTCGACAGGGAAGATCGCCTCCTCAAGCCAGCGCTGGAGGGGGAGCCCGCCCCCGAGTCCGCGCACGAGCGTCATCGCCGTGTGGCCGTGGCAGTTGACGAGGCCCGGCATCACCAGCTTGTCCGTGCAGTCGACCGGGGAAGCCCCGTCGGACGGGACGTCCGTCCCGACGGCGGCAATCCGGCCGTCCGCAATGAGAAGGTCTCCGCGCCCGACCTGACGTCCGGGCAACACCAGGGTGCCGTTCTTGAGTAGCGTCTTCATGGTCCTATTATACCATATCGTCGCCGCGGCCCCGCCTGCCGTCAGTCCGCAAGGGCGGCGGTGAGGATGTTGAGACAGCGCTTCAAGTTCTCGGTGTACTGGGCCGTGGCGCCGGACCCGAGGACGTTCGTGACGCACTTGAGCGACCGGCAGGGAACGCCCGCCCTCTCGCAGACCTGCGCGATCGCCGCGCCCTCCATGTCCCGAAGCCCGACGCCGAGCCGCTCGAGAAGCGGCAGGTCGGCGGTATCGTCGTTGAAATGGTCGCCCGTCGCCAGCGTCTTCGCGGGATGCGCGCCATCCGTCGCGAGCGGAATGTGCGGCGTCGCGCGCTCGTTGAGCGTCCCGACCTCCGTTCCGTTCAGCTGCGCGAGGTCGAAGTCGTACTGCACGGCGCGATCCACCTCGTAGAGGTCGCCGATCCTCATCTGCGGCTCGAAGCCGCCGCAGACGCCGACGTTGCGGATCTCGTGCGCGCCGGACTGGATCGCGAACTGCGTCGCCGCCGCGGCATTGGCCTTGCCGACGCCCGAAACGACGACCAGCGTCCGCGCGCCGTTCAGTTTCCCGCTCACCACACGGCGTCCGTACTCCATCGATTCGAGCACGTCCGTCATGTTGTCGATGACGCACGCCGCCTCGTTGTCCATCGCAATCACATAAGCCGTCATGTCAGCCCCCTTTATTTCCAGCCGATTTCCGCGCGGAACGGCTCGGGATAGCGCGGCACGCCAAGCTTCAGCTCGAGCGCGTGCAGGTACATCCGGCTCGCCTTCTCGCCGCCGTACTTCTCGTCCCCGATCACGGGATGCCCCGCCTCCGAGAAATGAACGCGGATCTGGTTCTTGCGTCCCGAATGGAGCTTCACCTCCACGAGCGTCGTCCCGCGCTCGACCGACAGCTTCTTCCAGGACGTCTTCGCCAGGCGTCCGCCGCGTCCCTCGGGCACCGACCTCACCTTATAGCCGTCGGCATCCTCCCGGAGCCAGGACTCGAAGACGCCCTCATCCTCCGCCAGTTCGCCCGCGACGCGGGCGAGGTAGGTCTTTTCCGTCAGCCTGTTCCAATCGCCCCGGAAGAACGCGGAGACGGCTTCGGACTTCGCGAACATCATGACGCCGCTCGTCTCGCGGTCGAGCCGGTGGACGAGCCAGACGCGCTTCCGCGACTTGAGCTGACCCTTCCGCACGTAGTCGTTGAGAAGGTTCTCCGCCGTGACCTGCGCCTCGCGCGCCGCACGCCCCCACACCTTCGTATGCGTCGTGAGAAGCCCGACCGGCTTGTCGATGACGACGATGTCGTCATCCTCGAACAGGATCTCAAACGGCAGTCGGCTCTTCGGTCTCATCTCCCTACAACCTGCCCCCCGCAACCGACAACCTATTCCCGAATCTGGTGGTTGCCGGCCTTCTTGTTCTTGAAGACGGGGTCGAGGGAGTCTTGGATGTTGTACATCTGGGGCGGATGGACCTTGCCGTCGCCGACGCCCTTCTCCATCAGCGCCTTGAGCTCGTCGAGGTGGTCGGTGTAGATCGCGCGCGGGTCGCAGCCGTGCTTCTTGCAGAGGCTCGCGGCCATGCCGACGACCTCGCCCATCATGCCGTGCGTGCGCATGAGGCGCGTCGTGCCGAGCGCGACGTGCGTGACGGAGATGTCGCGGCCCGCCATGAAGAGGTTGGGGACGTTGCGCGAGTAGTAGCAGCGGTACGGGACGGGATACGCCCACACCGTGTGGTTGAGCGAATCGGTCTGGAACGGCTCGCCCTCGAAGTGCGTCTCCTCCTTGGCCTTCGGGAAGTGGAGGTCGATCGTCCAGGTCGTCGCGCACGTGCCGTCCGGCTGGAAGTTCTTCTCCAGGAGGTCGTTCTCCGTGAGGATGAAGTCGCCGAGAAGACGGCGCGACTCGCGGCGTCCCGCGTTGTACGCGACCCACTTGAGCTCCTTGTCCGCATACTCCGCCTTGCGCGCGGACTCGTTCTTGAGGAAGGCCCAGTTCGAGTAGGCGACGAGAAGACCGTAGTCGCGGATGTACTCGCCCTCCGCAATCTGGTCGCGACCGAGGCCCGCCTCCCACCACCAGTCGCCGCGCAGACCGCGGCTCGCGGACTTCTCGTTGAAGGCAACCATCCACGGAAGCTTCGGGAAGGCGACCTTCCCGTCCGCCTTGCCGGCGTACCACTGGACCGACGCGCCCATCGTGAGCATGTCCTCCTTCTCGGGAGCCCAGGGCTCGTTATGGACGCTCCGCGCCTCGCGTCCCTGCCGGTAGTCGGCCCCCGCGAGATAACCGACCGTGCCGTCGCCCGTGCAGTCGACGAACCATTTCGCCTTGAAGGGACGCGAAAAGCCGTAGCGCGTATGCTGACCGAGGACCGCCGTGATGCGTCCGTCCTTCATCTCGACCTTGTTCACGCGCGTATCGAGGAAGAGGTCGAGGTTCTTCTGTGCCTTGACCGCGGCCAGCTTGCGCTCGTCCTCGTAGTTTTCCTTCGGACGCGCATTGCCCCCCTTGGCGGGACCGATTTCCGCGACGATGTCGCCGAGCCGCGGATAGGGCGGCATGTTCTGCCAGGCGCCGAGATGAACGCGCACCTCGGACGAGTTGTTGCCGCCGAGGACGGGACGGTCGTGGACGAGCGCGACCTGGAGTCCGAGGCGCGCTGCGGACATCGCCGAGCAGATACCCGCGATGCCGCCGCCGACGACCACGAGGTCGTAGTCCTTGGGCGCAGCCAGCTTGACCACCACCGAAGGATGGCGGGGACCGTCGAGAATCGCCTGCGGATCCTTCTCCGTCGTGAAGACGACCGCGTCACAGCGTCCGTCGAAACCGTCGAGGTCGCGAAGCGCGACCGTCGTCTCCGTGCCCTTGGACAGGGAAACGGACCCGGCCTTCGTCCAGAGCCACTCGCCCTGACCCTGCACGCCAAGGACGGACGGGAGGTCCGTGCCGTTGACCGCGACCTTGAACGTGCCAGGCGTCGCACCCTCCGTCGCCTTGCCCTGACGCGCATTGACCCAGGCGAGCCAGTTCTTCGTGCGCACCCAGACGTCATACGTGGCGGACGCGCGGACGACGAACGCCGTCTTCGCGTCGGCAACGGGCTTGCCCATGCCGTGCGCGAGAAGATACGGCGAGCCCATCTGGTCCATGAACTGCGTGTCATGCTTCCAACCGCCATGATCGGCGAACGCCTCCGTCTCAAGGAAGACCGTCTCCGCCGAAGCGGAAGCGAAGGAAAGCAAAGCAAAAAGGGCTATGGCGAAAGAGTGTTTTGTCTGCATGGTTCTCGGTCCAGTCCGTTTCGTCGGCTTCGCCGTCCGTCCGTCCTCAGTTGAAGGAGACGGGGCTGATGTGCCAGATGTCCTTCGCGTACTCGAGAATCGCGCGGTCGGACGAGAAGCGGCCGGAACGGGCGATGTTGATGAGGGACATCGTATTCCACTTCTTCGCGTTGCGATACGTCGCGTCCACACGGTCCTGAGCCTCAATGTAGCTCTTGAGGTCCGCCAGGAGCATGTAGTAGTCGTTGTAGTCGAGGAGCGAGCGGATGATCGGGGCGAAGAGACCGGGCTCGAGGAGCGAGAAGACGTTCGCCTTGATCATGTCGAGAGCCATCTTGATCTCCGGGTCCTTGTTGTAGTAGTCCTTCGAGACATAGCCCGGACGCTTCTTCGCGACGTCCTCGGTGCGCATGCCGAAGAGGAACATGTTCTCGTCGCCGACCTCCTGGTTGATCTCGACGTTCGCGCCGTCGAAGGTGCCGAGGGTAAGGGCGCCGTTCATCATGAACTTCATGTTGCCCGTACCCGAGGCCTCCATGCCCGCAAGCGAGATCTGCTCGGAGACTTCCGCCGCCGGCATGATCTTCTCCGCGAGCGAGACGCGGTAGTCGGGAAGGAACACGACCGAGAGCTTGCCGCGCGTCTTCGGGTTCGCGTTGACGACGCCCGCCACGCCGTGGATGAGGCGGATGATGAGCTTCGCCATGTAGTAGCCCGGAGCAGCCTTGGCCGCGAAGATGAAGCAGCGCGGCTGCGGATCGAACGTGGGATCGTTGATGAGGCGGTTGTAGAAGATGATGATGTACAGGACGAGCAGCAGCTGGCGCTTGTACTCGTGCAAGCGCTTCACCTGGACGTCGAAGATCGCCTCCGGGTCGAGCTTGACGCCGAGGTTCTTCATGACGTAGTTGGAGAGGATGCCCTTGTTCGACACCTTGATCTTCTTGAGCGCATCGAGGAAGTTCTTGTCGTTCGTGAACTTCTCGAGCTTCTTGAGCTCGTCGAGGTGCGTGATCCAGCTGTCGCCAATCGACTCGGTGATGAGCTGCGCGAGCGGCGGATTGGCCTTGAGGAGCCATCGGCGCGGCGTGATGCCGTTCGTGACGTTGAAGAACTTGTTCGGCCAGAGCTCGTAGAAGTCGTGGAAGAGCGAGTCCTTGAGGATCTGCGTGTGGAGCTCCGCGACGCCGTTGACGGACGAGCTCGCGACGAGGCACATGTTGGCCATGCGGACATAGCGCTCGCCGTTCTCGTCGATGAGCGACATGCGCTGCAGACGCTTGACGTCGCCCGGATACAGCGACGAGATCTGCTGCAGGAAGCGGCCGTTGATCTCGTAGATGATCTGGAGGTGACGCGGCAGCAGGCGCTCCATCATCGCGACCGGCCACTTCTCGAGCGCCTCGGGGAGGATCGTGTGGTTCGTGTAGCCGACCGAGCGGCGGGTGAGGTCCCACGCCTTGTCCCAGTCGAGGCCCTCCTCGTCGATGAGGATGCGCATGAGGTCCGGGATGACGAGCGCCGGGTGCGTCTCGTTGAGGTGGATGAACACCTTGTCGGGAAGCGCGTCCCAGCCCTTGTTGTCCTGGAGATAGCGGCGCAGGATGTCGCGCAGCGAGCAGGACACGAAGAAGTACTGCTGGCGGAGGCGGAGCTCCTTGCCGGCCATCGTGTTGTCGTTCGGATAAAGGACCTTCGTGAGGTTCTCGGCGAGCACCTTCGTCTCGACCGCGTTCACGTAGTCGCCCTTGTTGAAGTGGTCGAGGTCGAAGTCGTCGGCGGCCTTCGCGGACCACAGGCGGAGCGAGTTGACGGCGTTCCGGTAGCCGACGATCGGCAGGTCGTACGGAATGCCCTGGACCGTCTCGGCCGGGACCCAGCGCCACTGCTGGCGGCCCTTGATCGTCGCGCACTCGACGTGTCCGCCGAAGTGGACGTGCTGCGCGTACTCCGGACGCGGCATCTCCCACGGATAGCCGTCCTTGAGCCAGCGGTCGGGCTCCTCGACCTGGTTGCCGTTGACGATCTTCTGGCGGAAGATGCCGTAGTCGTAGCGGAGGCCGTAGCCCATGCCCGCGAGCTCCAGCGTCGCCATCGAGTCGAGGTAGCACGCCGCGAGACGGCCGAGGCCGCCGTTGCCGAGTCCGGCGTCGGTCTCGAAGTCGCGCAGGTCGTTCCAGTCGATGCCGTAGTCCTTGAGCGCTTCGCGGCAGTCCTGGTCGGCCTTGAGGTTGATGACGTTGTTGCCAAGGAGGCGGCCCATCAGGAACTCGAGCGACAGATAGTAGACGCGCCTCGTGTTCTCCTTGTGATACACCTCCTGCGTGTTGATCCAGCGCTCGACGATGCGGTCACGGACGGCGTTCGCAAACGCCGTGTAGTGGTCGCGGTCGGTCGCGTTCTCCTCGCTCTTGGCGACGGTGTAGCGGAGATGCCACGCGAAGTCCTCCTTGAGGCCCTCGACGGACGACTCGACACGACGGTCTTTCTTCTTCGTTGCTTTCTTTTCCATTTGGATCCCTTTTCCCTTTTCAACCTTTGCCCTACAAATCTAACTCACTTGCCGAAGGGATTCAGGCCCTTCAGCGCGTCAACGCCCTTGCCGACCGCATCCGAGGCGCCGTCGACCACGCTGCCGCCGAGGTTGCCGAGCGCCTCAAGGCTGCTGCCGAGCGCCTCCTTCGCCGACGACCCGAGCGAAATCGCCTTCTCAAGCGTCACGCCGACCAGCGCGTTGGACGCCTTGATCGCCTTGACCGACGCGTCCGAGACGGCCTCGCCGACCTTCGTCCAGGCCGCTTCCTCGGTCGCGGGCTCCTCCGGCTTGCCGATTCCTTCCAGCGTGATCGTCGGCAGCGGAAGCGCCGGCAGAAGGCTGTACTTGACCTTCGCATCGGCAATCGTCAGCTTCTCGATGACGACCTTCTTGCCGCCCTCTTCCTTCTCCTCCTCCGAGCCCTGCGCCTTGACGTGATCGATGATCTTGAAGAGGTTCGCCAGGCTGGCGTTGCCGTAGAGGTAGAGTCCCTTGACCGTGAGGTCGTGGATCACGATCGTGTCCGACAGCAGCGACGTCGTGTCCATCAGGACATCAACCGACTCGAGCGTCAGCGCGTTCGGTTCGGACTCGCTTGTCTCGTCCGCGGGGTTCTGCAGCACGATCTTGCCGAGATGGACCCGACCCGAATACGGATTGAGCGCAAACTCGCCCAGGTTGAAGGCCGTACCCGTCAGCTCCGGCACGACACTGTTCGCCACGCTCGTGCCGACCGGACCGATCCACAGCGGAATCATCAGCAGGGCAAGGAGCACGAAACCGACGATGCCGGACAGCGTCCACAGGACGATCTTCACGACCTTCTTCGGTTTTGCACTCATTTCAGGTCCTCCACGCTCTCAATGACGATTTTCGTACGGTATTTCGGTCCGTTCGTCGGCCCGACCTCGATGTTCTTCGGCGCCCAACGTTCGCCGAACTTCTTCAGACTCGTGCAGAAGACCTCGCGCACCGTCGTCCACGCGCCGTCCTTCAGGACCAGCTCGTTCGCCTGGAGCATCGCCCCCGTGCGACGGTCGATCCACGCCCGGTACGCATGGTCGCCCTGCTTCAGGAACAGCACCTTGCAGAGAATCCCGGACATCGACTCGGCTTCGGCCTTCTCGTCGAAAGAAACGTCCTTCCACCAGAGGAAATCCATCGCGAGGTCATTCCAGGTCAGGTCTGTATCCAAAATCCGCCCGCCCTTCTCGAAGGCAACCGCCTCGCCCTTCTCGTCGCGTAGCTCGAGTTCCGTCACCCCGGCCCGCCGCTTGAGGACAAACCCGTAGGACGCGACCGTCCGGCCGTGACGGCTCCGGCGGTTGACCCGGCCGCCGATGACGACGTCCGCCGGCACCATCGCCCGGCAAAGCTCGAGCACCCGCGCGGGCGTGCAGTCGTCAGAAATCACCTGCTCCTGCGACAGCGACGACAGCGCGTCCGCCGCGCCGGTCGCCTCTTCGGCCAAAGCCGGGACGGACAGGACCGCGAGCAGGACGGCAAGGACTGTAGACAACCGCTTCATTTCAGCTTCTCCTCCAGAAACGCATCGACCGGACCCCCGCAGGACTCCCTGCCGCTCAGGTAATAGCGGCGCGCCGCCTGCCGCCCGGCCTCGCCCCTCGTCTCGAGAATGAGCTTGGCCAGGTTGTAAAAGCCATAGTAGACCGTCGGATTCGTGCGGATCAGCTGCGTCAGCGTCTGCTCCGCCGCCTCCGCATCACCCGACGCCTTCTCGACCATCGCCCGCAGGTTCAGCGCCGCTGCGTCGTTCGGCTTCTCCTTGAGCACCTGGTTGATGTCCTCCAGGGCCGCTCCATAAGCCTTCCTTTGCAACGCGTTGCGCGCGTTGAGCAGCAGATCCCGTCGGCGCTCGGCCGGCGAAAGATCAGACTGCCCCTGCATCGGCTGCTGACCGCTCGACGTCTTGTCCTCCGCCGGCTTCGCCACAGCCGCCGGTTTCGCCGGCGGAACCTCCGGCGAGGGGGCCGACGCGCTGTCGGAAACAGACTTCGGAGCCTTCTCGCGACCGCGGTCGGAGGACGTCTTTCCCCGGTTCGCCCGCGCCGCCGCCCGGGCCGCACGCTCCTCGGCATACCGACGCTCCAGCTCCGTCGTGTCCGTCACCGCCACCGCCCGCGCATTGCGCTCGGCCTGGGTAAACAGCAGGGAATCGATGGCGGACTCGATGAACGCCCGCTTGTTGCGGACGGACGCGAACTCGGGCAGGGCCGCCCGCTCGGGATTCTCGATCTCGATGCGCGCCAGCTCGTCCAGCGCCTTGCGGTAGTCCTCAACCGCTTCGTCGACTTTGCCCTCGTCCGCGAGGTCCGAAGCGGAATCGATCAGCCTGACCGCCGGCTCCATCAGCGTCGAAAGTCGGGGCCTGTCCTTGGCCGAATCATCGCCGCCAAACGGCCAATACCACGCCGCCCCCGCACTCAAAATGCAGGAAAACAAAGAAAAAATGGCAATAAGGTGTTTCACGAGAGCGCTATTATACCAAAAACCGCCCTCAGCCGTATAGTCCCTACAGCTTGATCGGGACCATCCGGGTCGCCGTGAGGCGGCGGACCGTGAACGTCAGGTCCTTCTTGCCCTTCGTCTTCTCCACGAAGTCCTTCGCCGAAACGACGTTCTCGCCGTTCACCTCCAGGATCAGCTCCAGGGGACGAATCCCCGCCACCGCGGCCGTGCCGCCGCCCTTCACCTTCGTGACGACCACGCCCGGCGCCTTCTCGTCGAACTTGAAGTACTTGCGCACCTCCTGCGTCATGTCGCACACCGTAAGGCCCAGCTCGCGGTTGCGGGACCGCGGCGCACTCGCGTAGCTCACCGGCGCGAGGCCGAGCGCGCACGCCCCTTCCTTGCGCCGGCCGTCCGACACCCACGCGATGACGACCTCCGCCCCGACCGAGAACTTCGCCGCCAGCACGGCGTTGACGCCGCCCGCGGCATTCGGCCACGGCGTCAGCTCCGCCGTCCCGCCCATCTCGAGGAAACGCGGATCGTCGAAGACCTCATTCCAGTCGATGCCGGAGAAGTAGTCGCGCTCCAGGACCAGCTTTTCCTCTCGTCCCCCCGGGTATTTCGCCGACAGGAGGATGTCTCCCTCCTTGATGCCCAGCTTCGCCGCCGGCGAATCGGACGCCACCGCCGTCACGAGCGCCGCCCGTTCGAAGTCATAGTCCCTGAAGTAGCTCGTCGCCTTCTTCTCGCGCAGGATGTCCGGACCCGCCGCCTGCACCTCCACGCCCAGCCACGGCGCGCGCTTGCGGTCCGCCGCCGACCTCGGCACGTTCTCCCCGTCGAAGACCGGCTTCTCGACGAGCGCGACCAGCTCGCCGGCCTGGACGGACTTCGCCGAATCCCAGGAACTGGACGCCCTGCGGTCGGCGAGCTGGAGTCCGACCAGCCCCGTCTCCGAAAACGACAGGCCGTGCTTGTTCAGGAGGTCCGACTCGTCCTCGCCCAGCGCCACCCCGAGCCATTGACGGCCAAGGTCGATCTGCGTCACATTCCCCTTCCCGCGCTCGAACTCACGCACCGTCTGTTCGCCGCTCTTGATCTCCAGCGTCCCGCCCTTGTTCACCGCGCCCGCCGTCCGGATCCGCCGGCCGAAATGCGCGATCGCCGGACGCCGGTCAAGCGTCAGCGGCTCGAGTCCCGCAGGACGTCCCTCCTTGAACGTCACCGCCATCGCCCCGAACGCGGCGTGCGACCCCGCGAACGCCAGCGGCACCTTCTTGCCGTCCGGCAGCGTCGCCTCGATCTTCACGAGACGCGCCGTCTCCTGCGGACCGAGCTTCAGCATCAGGAACGCCGCATGCTCGACCAGGACAAGGCACGTGTCGATGTCGTTCCCCTTCGCCTCGTCGTCCGAGAACGAGAAGCGGCGCGAGGGACCGTCCTCCTTGGCCGGCGCCTCGAGCTGCACGTACGCCGGCAGGACGGCCTTGCGGAGCCGGTCCTCGAACGCCCGCTTGCGCGCGAACCGCGCGTCCGCCGGCTCGCGCCTCCACGCAGTCGGCGGCGTGAAGGTCTCCTTCCCGAGCTCGACCTGGAGCTGGTAGGCGACCGTCACGGGGTTGCCGTCCTTGTCGAGGACGAGCGTATTGGGCTTCCCTTCGTAGACGTCCTTCCCCGCCTCGACGTGATGCACGAACTTCCCAGCCTCGCTCCCCGACACCGAGGCCACCGTCTCGCCGTTCTCCTTGACGAGATAGAAGTAGCGCGGATCCTCCGGCTCGCCGCCGCCCGTGAAGGCAAGCGGCACCGCCGCCGAAAGCGGCTTCGCCGTCCGAAGGACAAGCGCGTTCTCCGCAGGACACGCCGCCACCTCCTGCGCCGCCACCGTCTCGCCCGCGCACGTCACCTCGATGCGGTCAACGAATTCGGGCGCAACCATCACGTCCTGGATCACGACCTCGTCCCTGCCGATCACGTAGCCCGCGAACTCGGCCGGAATCCCGTCGTCCGCGGACACGCCCTCGTCCCGCCAGTGCGTGTTCTTGCAGTTCGGACACTGGTACGGGATCTCGAACTTCGGCTCGATCCCGTCCGCGTTTTTCTTCACATAGTACCGCACCGTCGCGACGGACTTCCCGTACTTCTCGACCAGCGCCCGGTTCTCCCGCGCCAGCTCCCCCGGCGTCTTCGCCAGTCCAACCAAGGACCCCGCAAGGGTCACAAGAAACAGAATCTTCTTCATGAATCAGTCCTCCTTGTCCAAATCCTGGCGGTAGTTGAGAATGAGATGCACGTTCTTCCCCTTGCGCAGGACGTCCACGCCGACCTGCGTGACGGCGTCCAGGTTCTTGAGTGCCTCGTCATAGAGAGCCTGCAAGCCCGCGGCGTCCTTCACGTCCTTTCCGCCGATCTTGCGGACGATGTCCTTCGCCTTCATCCCCGCGTTGTCCGCATTGCCGTCCCAGGAGACGGACGAGACGAAGACGCCGCCCTCGGGCGCGAAGAACGCGAGGTCGGGCGTGTCGAAACGGTTGATCTCCTTCGCTGTGAAGCCCCAGCGCTTGCACTCGACCTCCTTGCCCTCGACGTCGCCCTTGGACTGCGGCGTCACCGTAACCGAAGCGGACACGCCGTTGCGCACGTAGTCGAAGCGTACGGCCTTGTCCCACGGACGGAGCGCGAGCGCGCGGTTGAGGGCGGGAATGTCCTCACGGAAGATCGCCGTCACGCTCACGCCGTCAATCGCCGTCACGCGGTCGTTCGGCTCGAGGCCGGCCGCACGGGCGGGGCCCTGCGGATCCGTCCCCGCGACGATGACGCCCTCCGTCGCCGCGAAGGCCGTGTCCTTCTCGAAGTCCCGGAGCGGCTGCCAGTCGATCCCGAACCACGCCCAGTGGGCGTTGCCGTACGTGCGGAGATTCGGCAGCACCTCGCGGACGATCGGCGAGGGAATGGTGAAGCCCTGCGCCCCCTGCGTGTTGCCGCGGGCATTGAGGCCGACGACCTCGCCGTGCGTGTCGACGAGCGGACCGCCCGAGTTGCCGGGCGAAATCGCCGCGTCGGTCTGGTACCAGAGCGTGTAGTCGCCGCAGTCCTCGAGATACCGATCGTTGCAGGAGACGATGCCCATCGAGACCGAGCGCGCGAGTCCCCACGGCGCGCCCATCGCGAGCACGACCTCGCCGATGTCGAGATGCCGCTCCGAAAGCCGCGCCGCCGGGAAGCGCGTCCCCTCCGGCGCCTCGAGCTTCAGCAGGGCGACGTCGAGATCCTTGTCCTTGCCGATCACCTTCGCGTCGTAGGACGAACCGTCCGTCAGCTGGCAGCGGATGCGCGTGGCGCGGTCGACCACGTGGTGGTTGGTGAGGAGCTCGCCATCCTCGGAGACGAGCACGCCCGACCCGGAGGCCTGCATCTTCTCGAACTTGCCCCCGTTGCTCCCCTCCGCCACCACGCGGATGTAGACGAGGGACGGAAAGACCGCCCGCTTCGACGCCGCCACGGTCTCGCGGAAATCACCAACAGGACTCAGACAACCCGAGAGGGCCACCACGGCGGACAGGAGGATCGGTATGTGCTTCATGACCACATTATAGCATACGCCATACGTCACGCGCCAGTCAATTAGACGACGACCTCGTCCTGTCCGAGGATGCGGAGCTCCACGTCGGGGCGTCCGATGGCGTCGAGTGTCTCGCGCATCGTCCGTTCGGCGAGGTGCGGGACGTTGCACTCGCGCGACAGGTGCGCGAGGTTCAGGCGGCGGAGCTTCGGGGACCCGAACCGGCGGACGAGGTCCGCAGCGTCCTGGTTGGAGAGGTGTCCGCGGGGACCGCGGATGCGCTGCTTGAGGCTCTCGGGACGCGCGCTCTGGTAGAGCATCACGGGATCGTGATTTGACTCGAGCGTCGCGATGTCCGCCAGCGCCAGGTTCACGCCGACCGAATCGAGCGGCGTGCCGACATCCGTCGCGTGGAAGTAGGTCGTCCCGTCCGCAGTCACGACATAGCCGACCGGATCGGGAACGTCGTGCGGAATCGAGAACGCGCGGATGCCGAACGGACCAACCTCGAAGTCCTGTCCGTTTTCGAACGGAATGAAGTCCGTCTCGTCCATCTTCATCACGGACGCGATCGCCTCCGCCGTCATGAGGTTGGCGAAGAGCTCCGCCTGCGGAAAGTGCTTGTGGAAGACGGGGAGCCCTTTCACGTGGTCGATGTGGTCGTGCGTGAACACCGCCGCCACGATCCGCTCGGGATCGAGCGCGGCGGCGGTCATCCGCTTCACCAGCTCGCGACAGCAGATGCCGCAGTCCACAAGCAGCACCGCGTCCTGCGCCTCCACGCAGTACGCGTTGCCGCCCGATCCGCTCGCCAGGGAGACGACGCGCATCACGCTTCGCGCTCGAACGCGCGATGGGCGATGTCCTTGCGGAAGAACATGCCGTCAAAGGAAAGCGCGCCGATGCGCGCATAGGCGCGGTCCACGGCCTCGCGCAGCGTCGCGCCGATACCCGTCACCGAAAGGACGCGGCCGCCGGAAGTCACGACCTTGCCGTCAGCTTCCTTGGTCCCGCAGTGGAACACAAGGGCGTCACCTCCACCTCCACCTTCACCTAAGCCAGAAATCTCCTTTCCCTTCTCGTAGCTGCCGGGATAGCCGGCGGAGGCGACGATGACGGTCGCGGCGACGTCGCTCTTCACGACGATGTCCTCGTCCTTGAGGCAGCCGGTCGCGGCGTGGAGGAGCGCGGTCGCGAAGCTGCCGCCGAGACGCGGCAGGACGGCCTCGGTCTCGGGATCGCCGAAGCGGGCGTTGAACTCGACGACATTGACGGTCGAGCCGCTCTTGGCGAGGGGACCGTGAGGATTCGCGTTCGCGTCGTTGACCATGAGGCCCGCATAGAGGATGCCGCGGTAGGTGATGCCGCGCTTCTTCAGCTCGCGGACGACGGGCAGGATGATCTTCTCCTTGATCATCGGCAGCTTGTCCGTCGTGACGACCGGCGCGGGACTGTAGGCGCCCATACCGCCGGTGTTCGGTCCCTTGTCCCCATCGAAGACGCGCTTGTGGTCTTGCGAGCTCGGCAGCAGGACCGCGTTCTCGCCGTCGACCATCGCGAGGATCGAGCACTCTTCGCCGTGAAGGAACTCCTCGATCAGCACCTCGGCGCCGGCGGCGCCGAACTTGTTGGCGACGAGCATGTCGTCGATCGCGGCCTCGGCCTGCTCGGCCGTCTCGGCGACGATCACGCCCTTGCCGGCGGCCAGTCCGTCGGCCTTGATGACGACGGGCAGTCCGTAGCCGGGGAGCGCGGCCTTCGCGGCGGCGGCATCCGTGAACGTCTCGGCCTTGCCGGTCGGCACGCCCGCGGCGTCCATGATCTCCTTCGCAAAGCGCTTCGAGCCTTCCATGCGCGCGCCGGCGGCAATCGGACCGAAGGTCGGGATGCCGAGGCTCAGGAGCTGGTCAACGAGGCCCTTCACGAGCGGCGCTTCGGGACCGACCACCACGAGGTCAGGATTGTTCTCGCGCGCCCACTTCGCGACGCCCTCGACATCCTCCGCGCCGATCGCGACGTTCGTCGCGATGCCCGTCGTCCCTGCATTGCCTGGGGCGCAGTAAAGGTCATGTTTCTCCGCGTCCTGCGCGAGGCGCCAGGTGATCGCGTGTTCGCGTCCGCCGCTTCCGACAACCAGAATCTTCATCTTGAACTCCTCTCGTTCATCCGTCACTCACCGCCGCCGGGCGCCCGGATCGGGCACCAGGAGCTTCTGTCCGACGCGCAGGCCGTCGCCGCGCATGTTGTTCATCGCCTTGATCTTGCCGACCGTCGTTCCCAGCGCCTGCGCAATGAGGGACAGCGTGTCGCCCGGGCGCACGACATACGTGCCGTGGGTCTCGGGCACCGGGGGCGGAGGCGGGGTCGCCGGACGCGCGCGCTCCTGCTCCTTGATGCGCTTGAGGAGGTCGGCGACGATCTCGCGGCGCTGATTCTCCATGTCCGCGCGCAGGCGCGAGACGTCCGCGCGCAGGGCCGCGATGTCGGCCTTGAGCGCCGCCACCTCGCCGCCGCCCTGCTCCAGGCGACGGACGCGGTCGGAGAGTGTCGCGCAATTGGACTCCAGCACGTCGAACTGTCCCGACAGGCGCTGGACCTCGGCAAAGGCCTGCTGCTTCATGAACGCGTCGCGGCCGCCGCCGGGCGCAGGGGGATTCGCCATCAGGACCGAAGCGGCCAGGGCCGCCAGCAGGACAACTACAGTTTTCTTCATCTTTCTCTTCCTTTCACAATCAGATCCAATACCACAACCACACGAGCCCGAGCACCGCCGCGCGAATCAGGAAGCGCGTGCGCTTCGCGTCCGCCTCCTCCTGCTCGACCGTCCGTCCGAACGCGCGCAGCCCCCCCCCGGAGAGGTAGTGGAAGAGGCGCCAGCCGAACTTCTGGCTGCCGGACGTCTCTTCCCGCGCCTGACGGTCGGACTCGAGCACCCACGGCGTCCGGGAACGCGTGTAGGCGTGAGCGTCACGCACGATGCTGTTCGACAGGCGGCTCATCTCACGGCAAGATCAGCACGTCCCCGGCCCGCACGCGGCGCCTGGGCATCTTCAGCTTGTTGGCTTCGTAAATGAGATCCGCCGCCTTCTGGTTCGACAGCTCCGGATAGTGCTCGCGGGCGATGCTCCAGAGCGTGTCGCCCTTCTGCACGACATGCGTCTTGCGAACCGGCTTCGGAGGACGCTCCGACGTCATCGGCTGAAACGCGACGCCACGGATCTCAGGCAGCTCGCGGGCGACCGGCTCGGCGGCGCCGACCACGACCGGACCGGCCGACGGATTCTCGTCACGGGCCTCCTGACGGGCCGCCTCGACCAGCCGACGCGCCTCCGCCAGGCCCTGCGCCGTACCCTCCGACGAGCTGTCGGGACGGGTCAGGGCAAGCCGCGGACGCTCGGGTGCGGTCTCCGCCGAGGGCGGCGTCACCGGACGGATTGGCGCCGGCGCCGCCCCGACAGCCGGACGCGCCGGCACCGCCACGGGACGGGCGGACGCGGTCTGCGCGCGGTCGAGCTTCGCCCGAAGGTCGCGCGCCTCGTCCTGCGCCGCGCGAAGTCCGGCTTCGGCCTGCGCCAGGTCGTTCGTCGCCCGGTCGTAGCGGTCCTGCAGAGCCTCGAGCTCGGACCGCGTCGGCAGGCCGTACTCCTGCGCGTACTTCTCGACCAGCAGGGGCTCGCACATCTTCATGCGCTCGCCCGCGAGCGGCGCCTTGTCGCTGCCGGGCGCGAGCTGACGATACGTCTCGAAGTGGCTCATCGCCCCCAGGTAGTCCTTGTCGTTCTGCAACAGGACCGCCAGCTGGAAGTGCGCGCTCGCGTTGGCGGGATTGTCCTTGACGGCCGCGCGGAAGCCCTCCTCGGCCCCCTTCACGTCGCCCGCCTTGTACTTGGAGAGCGCGTCCTGATACTGCTTCTCGGCGCGTTCGGCATCAAGCCGTGCGCGCTGCGAGGAATCACAGGCCGTCAGCGTCAGAAGAATCGTCAGCGCCGTCAGCGTCTTCAGCGTCGTCATCCTCGTCCTCCTCTCCGTCCTCGTC
>CAMEZU010000007.1 GCA_945947925.1 uncultured Verrucomicrobiota bacterium | reverse complement strand
CCCTTGGAGAGGGTGCGGTCGGAGGTGTCGTAGACGACGAACTTGATGCCGTCGAAGCGGCGGGAGAGCTCGGCACGGATGTAGTTCGAGACGCTCTTCACGTTGCCTTTGTCGTCGTCGGAGAAGCCGATTGCGACGCTGCGTCCGAGCCCGCCCGTGCGGCGGAGCATGTGGAAGATGTGTTCGACGAAGTCGCGGATGGCGAATTCCTTCGCGAGCTCGGGCTTCGCGGCCGTGGTCGCGGTCGCGAGCTTCTCCTTGTAGATCGGGTCCTCGGCCATTCGCGCCTTGAAACCGTCGTAGGTCACCGCGGCGTAGCGGCACATGCCGAGATAGTAGTCGAGCTCCTCCTCGTCGGTGCCGAAGGTCTCGACCTTGTCGAGCCACTTGCGGTAGCCGCGCAGGTTGGACATCATCGTCTCGCGCTCGAGCGGCGTGAGGGCGTTCTCGATGAAGAGGCGGACGGCCTGTTCGATCGTCGACGGAGCGTGTCCGCGCGCCGTCACGATCGCGAAGAGGCGTCCCTCGACCAGGGTCTTCTTGAAGGTGTTGTAGCTCGGGGACGGCTTTTCGCCTGCCGAAACCCTCGCGAGGGCCGTCATCGTGTCCTCGATGAAATGGTTCGGTTCGCCTTCCCGTTCGGGATCGGCGAAGTTGCGGAACGCCTCCTTCCAGCCGCCGACGGACGGTGCGCGGTAGTGCTCGGTGTCCGTCCGCACGAGCGCGAACGTGGACGTGGAGACCTCAACCGGCACCCATTGCCCGGTCGCGGGGTCGAGGTGCTCCATGCGGATCTTCGTGGGCATGTGGAGGATGTTGTCGTCCCAGTCAAAGATGTAGAACTTGAAGTCGCGGCTGGAGACTTCCTCGTTCACGTACGGAATCGGACGGACCCGCGTCATGCGACGTCGCCCTCAAAATCGAATCCGCAGACCTTCGCCAGCTTCACGCGGAGGAAGTCGCCGACCTGCACCTTGCGGGCCTTCGGGGAGTCGAGGAGGTAGACGACGCCGTCCACGTCCGGCGCCTGGGAAGCCATGCGCACGACGCCCGGCGCGACGCAGAGCGCGTCGAACGTCTGGCCGAGGAGACGCTTCGAACGGACCTTCCACAGCCTCTCGGCGTCGTCCATCACCGCCTTCTCGCGGGCCTCGGCGACCTTGCGCGAGGGACGTCCCTTCATCTTCGCGCCCTTCGTCCCCGCCTCGGGCGAATAGGCGAAGGCGCCGAGCCGGTCGAACTGCATGCGGCGGAGGTCGGCGAGAAGCGCCTTGAAACGGGCTTCGGTCTCGCCCGGGAACCCGGTCATGATCGTCGTCCTGAGCGTAACCCCCGGCACCATGAGGCGCAGCGCCTCGGCCGCGACGAGCGACGCCTGGATCGCGCTCTTGCGGTTCATCTTCGCGAGCACCTCGGGAACGGTGTGCTGCAGCGGCACGTCGACGTACTTGACCGCGTGCTTCGAGGTATTCATCCACGCGACGAATTCCTCGGTGATCTCGCTCGGATACGAATAGAGGACGCGCACCCAGAACTCGCCCGGGAGCTTGTCGAGCGCCCAGAGCAGATCGGTCAGCGTCGTACGGTTCTCCTTCAGGTCGCAGCCGTAGAGCATCGGATCTTGCGCGACGACATTGAGCTCGCGGCAGCCGGACCTGAGGAGCGCCCGCGCTTCTTTGAGGACGGACGCCATCGGACGCGAGCGGTACTTGCCGCGGATCCCCGGAATGGCGCAGTAGGAGCACCTGTGGGCGCAGCCTTCGGCGATCTTCAGGTACGCGAAGGCCTTGCCGGTGAAACGGAGCTCGGGCATCTTCGGCTCGACCCACTCGCCGGGAACGCCCTGCCAGACGTCGACGCCTGGGAAGCGGGCTGCAGCCTTCGGATAGCGCTGCGGATAGCAGCCGGTGACGACGACCTTGCCGTAGTTGCCGTTCGCCTTGAGCTGAAGCGCACGGACGATCTCGGCCTCGGCCTCTTCGCGGGCGGAGGCGATGAACGCGCAGGTGTTGACGATGACGACGTCCGCCCGATCGGGATCGGGGGACATCGTGCAGTCCTTCTTCAGCAAGTTGCCCGCCATCACCTGCAGGTCAACCGCGTTCTTCGCACAGCCGAGGGAAACGAGCGCCAGGGTAGTCTTCTTTGCCTTTGCCATGCGGATATTATATCACATCCTCAGTCGTCGACCGTCTCGTCGCGCTGGTAGACGGGAAGCTGACGGTAGGGGACGGCGAAGGCAAGGATGATCATCGACGTCGCGTACACGGGCGAGTCCTCGCCGCCGTTTCCGCTCCAGGACCCGTTGGGGTTCTGGCGCGGCACCCACGTCGAGTACATCCACTCGGAGAACTCCTTCCAGTTCTCTCCGCCCAGCTGGAAGAGTCCCTGCGAGGCATAGTACATGCCGTAGTACTTGTACTCCTGCTTGAGCATGCCCTTGTCCGGATCCTTGTAGACGCTCATCAGGTAGCGCGCGGCGGCGAGCGAATCGGGATCCTCGTGCTTGCCGCAAAGCTCCAGGCAGAGGATGCCGGCACCGGAGAGCGTCACCGGAAACTGCTCGCTGTTCTGGTAGCCGAAGCAGCCAAGGCGCTTGCTGTGGTGGCGGTGCATGTAGTCAACGGCCGCGTCGATGGCCGACTTCGGAACGGGCGCGCCGTTCAGCTTGGCCGAGCGGAGGGCCATCAGACACCAGCCGGAGCAGCTCGTGTCCGACTGCGTCGTCGTCGGGGTGTACTGCCAGCCGCCCGCGTGATTGCGGTCCTTCTTGATCGCCTGGGCGTCGAGGATGATCTTCGTCGCGCGGGGAAGGATGGCGTCGATCTGGGCCTGGCGCTCCTGGGAGACCATGCCGGACACCTCGGTCAGCAGGAGGGTGGAGATTGCATGGGCGTACATCTTGCCGTCGACCTCGTGTCCGTTCTGGTCCGGATACTTGAACTTCGCGCCGAAGTAGCCCGTCTCGTCGTGATGCGACAGGATGTAGTCGAGCGAACGGTCGATCAGGACGCCGTACTTCGCGTCCCCGGGAACGTGTCCCTTCGCCATACACGCCATCGCGGCCAGCGCCGGCAGGGCCGTGGTCTCGCCGTTCCTGCAGGCGAAGGACCCGTCCGCGCGCTGCGTGGCCAGCAGGTACTCGAGTCCCCGCTCGATCGCGCGGTCCACTTCGTCCTCAGACGGAATCGCCGCCGCCGCCAGCGGCGCCGCCAGCGCCGTCACGAGCATCGCCTTCGGCAGCCATGCACGCATGCCCATCACTTGCCTCCCTTGCTGTTGATCGCCTTGAAGTAATCGTTGACCAGTCCGCGGTATTCCTCGGGAACGTCCGCCGGCTCGACGACGTCCGCCCCGCTGCCGACGTCGCCCTTCATCTTGAACCAGTCCTCGCCGTCGTCAAGGGTGTTGATCTCGCCCTGCTCGCCGACGGGCGAGGGGGTGTCCTGATGGGGCCCCTGCATCTCGGAAGGCTCGCCTTCGGCATCCTGCGGAGGCTGCGGCTGCGACGGCTGTTGCTGAGGCGGCTGCGGACCCTTCTGCTTCGGACCCTTCTGCGGCTTGCCGCCCGGCTGCGGCGGACCGTCCTGCTGCTGGGCGTCCTGGTGGAACTGGTCGAACGGAAGGTTCCCCTGCTCCGCCTGCTGCTGGGCCTTCTGCTGCAGCTGCCGGGCCGCATCCAGCGCCGCCTGCCGGGCCTTCTGCTGAGCCGCGCTCGGCTGCTGGCCGCCCTGTTGCTGCTCGCCGCCTTGATGCTCACCAGACTGTTGCTCACCAGACTGCTGCTCGCCGGACTGCTGCTCGCCACCTTGCTGGGCGGCCTGTTCGGCGGCTTCCTGGGCGGCGGCCTTGGCGGCTTCGGTCGCCTCGTGGAGGGCGTCGGACATTTCGCGAAATTCGGCGGCGTCCTCGGCTAGGCCCTTGTTCGCTTCGGCGATGCTGTCCTGGGCGGCATGGAGCTGGGCCTTGGCCTCGGCGAGGGCGTCCTGGGCGGCCTGCATGTTCTCGAAGGCCTCGGCGAGGTCGCCGGACTCGGCAGCCTTGGCGGCCTTGTCGGCCTTGTTGGCGGCCGACCATTCGTCGCTGGCCGCCTCGGCAATCGGTTCGGCGGCCTTGGCGGGATCGTCCTGATAGGGACCAGTCACGCGCTCGACATTGTTCTTGAGTTCGGACGTCTCTCGGGCGAGTTTGCGGATGTCGTTGGCGAGCTTCTTCTCCTCGGAGGCGACCTTCTGCCGGTCCTCCTCGGACCCGTCCTTGGCGGCCTCGGCCTTCTCTTTCAGCGCTTCCTGGCGCTCGGCGAGTTTCTCGGCGCGCTCTTCAAGGCGTTTGGCCACGTCCTTCTGCCAGCCGAGTTCCTTCTTCTTGAGCTCGTCCTTGAATTCCTCGTTGAACGACGACTCGAGCTTCTCCTGCTGGTCGGCAAGGGTCTGGGGATCGATCTCGCCCCGTTCGGAAAGCTCGGCCAGCAGCTTCTCGCGTTCGGCGTATTCCTCGAGCTTCTGCAGGTCCATGGCTCGCCTGGAGAGCGCGTCAAAACGCTTCTGCACCTCGTCAAAGGCGTTGATGCAGTCCTGGATGAGCTTCTCGGCCTCCCCGCAGGCGGTGCTCTTGTCCGTGTTGCGGGCGATCGTGAAGATGTCGTCGATCTTCATGCGGGCCGGCGCGAAGGCGCTTTCGAGGAGAGGACGGTACATGTCGGCGCCGGCCTGCAGGCGGCTTTCCTCGAGGCTCGCGATGAGCTCGTTCAGCAGGCGTTCGGCGTTGGCGAAGTTGCCCTTGCCCTCGGCGAGCTTCTTGCCAACGTTCTGCGCCTGCCAGCTCCGGGGATCCTTCTCCGCGTGCCGGAACCAGCCTCCGGACTCGTGGAGGTTGCCTTTCGACCAGCCGAGATAGCGCTTGATGTTCTCGCCGCCCTTCTTGCCGGCCTCGATCTGGGCCTTGAGGCTCTGACGGGCGAGAGACGAGGCGGAGGGATCGGACGAGAGCTCGACGGTGACCTCGGCCGAGACGGCCCAGTTGGTGACGGCGCCGGTGGGGTCGTCAGGCTGGTTGTCGTAGGCCTTCACGCGGAAGCGGGCCACGGCGGCGTCGCCGAACTCCTTGTTGATGAACGGCTCGAGCCTGCTGCCGACCCAGGTGACGCCGTTGGTCTTGTAGGAGTCGAGGGACGTCACCTCTTCCCAGGTGCCGACGCCCACGCACATCTCGAGCATCGTGCGCGACAGGCCGAAGTCCTCGACGATCTCCCAGCCGAGCGGCAGCTCGCCGGTGCGCGGAAGCGCCACGGTCAGGACCTCGGGCGCGGTCAGGCGGATTCGCGGAGGCTCGTCGCGGACCGTCCGGACCGTGTTCCGCTCGGGCACGTTCTCGAATCCGTTCTCGTCACGGACGCGGATGCTCCAGGCGCCGGACATGCCAGGGGGCAGTTCGAACGACCAAACGAGATGGCCGTCGGCGTCCTCGGACGATTCGAGCCGGAGGTCCCCCGGAAGCTCCAGCGTGCCGGAAAGGCCCGGCTTGTTCGGCCTGACGCTGACCGTGACGGCGGACGCGGGCAGGCCGACAATCGTGCCGTCCTTCACGTTGGTGTCCGGCGGACGCCCAGTGTAGGCGGGATGGGCGACGACGATCTTCTGGTCGGTGAAGGCGGGCGGATCGACAACCTTCACGCGGAAGATGTCGCTCAGCGCACGGCCGCGCTTGATGCGGTAGGAGAAGTCGCTCTCGACGCGCGGGTAGACGTAGCTGTAGGTGTCGGCGCCGTCACCGCCCGAGACGAGCGTCATGCGCTCGCGGACCTCGCCGCTGCCGGCGTCGGTGTAGACGTAGGCCTTCGCGCCGCCGCCGGACGTGTCGCGCAGCGTGATCTCGAAGGACGTGCCGCGAACGACCGTCCGATCGCCGTTCGGCACGATGTCCATCGAAGCGGAATAGATATTGCCGATCGTCGACGACGGATTGAGCGCCTTGACGAACAGGCGCATGGCGTTGCCGCGGAAGACGAGGAAGAGGAGCCCGAGGATCAGGATGACGGACAGCGCCGCCAGCAGGCGGGGTTTCACGGTGCGCTGCGTGAACTCGCGTTTGGGCGAGACCTTGCCGGCGTCCAGCACGGCCGCTCGGGTGATTTCGGCCAACAGGCTCGAGGAGGCCTCGAGGTCGCCGGTCGCGGCCAGTTCGACGACGGTCGACAGGCGCTCCTCGAGCTCCGGATGGTTGCGCTCGATGAGGGAGGCGATCTCGGCCGCGGTGAACTTGCGCCGCATCGGACGCATGAGCGCGAACCAGAGCGTGACGCCGACGGCCACCAGGGAAATGCCCCAGAGCGACCAGCCGGCGGACGGCGGAAACTCGTCACCGAGCATGGCGAGGACGGCCATGTGCAGCAGGATGGCGGCGAAGGCGGCGAACAGCACGACGCACAGTCCGCGCGTGAAGAGGATGCGCCGCACGCGGCTGAGGCTCTGGTCGAGCTTGACGGCGATTTCCGGCGGGATGTTGTTGAAGCGGCTCATGGTGATCAGGACAGTCTAACGCGTTTGCGGAGGATCCACTCGGCCGTCAGGAGGGCGACGACGAGGAGGAAAAGCGGCGGGGTGCTCCAGAGAAGGAACTCGGTTCGTTCGCGCACGGACTTCGTCCCCTCGGCGGAATCGACCGGATGGTCGGCCTCGAAAGACCGGACGTAGTCGGCCGGCGAATAGACCTTGCCGCCCGTCTCGCGGGCGAGCGTCTCGGCGTACTCGCGGGTGGAGGTGATGTCCACGTCCTCGGCCGGACGCTTGGCCGTGCCGACGCGGATCTTGGTCAGGACGCGGCCGTTCGGGCAGAGCGAGCCGAGCCGGTCGCGGATTTCATCGCACATGAGCTCGAGGTCGTACTCGTCGGGCCGGTCGATGCCTTCCGCGATGACGCCCTCGTAGAAGCCGTTGGAGCCCTCGCGCATCGTCAGCGCGATGCGGCGCTCGCGTCCGCTCACGCGAAGGATGACGGAAAGCGGCAGGTCCGCCACGCCCTTGTACTCGTTGTCGAGGACGCGGGCATAGACCTGGATCGGCTCGCCGGGACCATAGCGGAGCTGGTCCGTGCCGAGACGCACATGGGCGTCGCCGACGCGCAGGCGCTCGCCCGCGCCCCACCGCATGACCTGTCCCCAGAAGCGGTGGTGCTGAAGGTCGCCGCCCTTCGAGCGCAGGCGCCAGATGCTGTCCGTCATCATCATCATCACGCGGCCCTTGCCGCGCTGCGCGGCGACGATGAGGGCGTTCTTATCCTGTTCCTCGCGCAGGCGGCGCAGGCGCTCGAGCGCGCCGTCGGGATCCGTCTCCATCGCGGCGGCGACGGACTCGGCGTCGGAGCCGGCGTCCAGGAACACCGACCCCTGCTTGGGCCGGGCGTAGGCGAGGACGTCCGTCCCCTCCTTCACGCTTCCGATCGGCAGTCGCCAGTGGAAGTCGGGCATGTTCTCCCAGAGTTCCTCGCTCTCGTAGGCCGAGGAGCTCTGGCTCATGACGGCATGGGCGCGTCCGGACGAGGCCAGCGCCAGGCGGAAGTCGGCCTCGGGGGCGTCGCGATGGGATTCGTCGGAAGGCTCGACTTCGACCGGCATCAGCTCGCGGAACGCCGCGCTGCGGATCGCGTAGGGCATCTTCTCCGAACCGGAGATCAGGACGAGCAACGCGCCCCGTTCCTCAACACAGGTTCTGATGCAGTCGACGACGGAGGGCGTCAGCACGTCCTCGCCGATGTCGCCGAGGATGATGATGTCGAACTTGCGCCATTCGTCAAGCGATTCCGGGAAGCCGCCGGCGGCGGAGTCGCCGAACTCGCGCGACGCGCTCGCGGGCGGCAGCGCGGGCGAGGGCAGGCCCTCGATCGTGTCGGGATGGACGAGCCAGTCCTGCAGGTGCACCGACTTGTCACGTCCGTAGAAGAGGTTGCGGAGGTAGCGGTACTCCCAGCGCGGCCGGTCGTCGACGAGCAGCACGTTGGTGCGGTCGTTCGAGACGGCGACGTCGATGTCGCGCCGGTTGTTGTTCTTGAAGAGCTCGCCGTCGAAGCTCGGGATCTCGAAGAAGTAGCGGTAGATGTCGCAGTCCTTCGGCGTGTCCGTGAACTTGAACTCGCGGACCCAGTCGTCGCTGTCGACCGTGAACTTCTTCTCCTCCAGGATCGCCATCGAGTCGTTCTTGAAGACAAGCGAGGCCTCGCGTCCGTTCGCGCCGGTCGCCCGGACGACGACGGTAAAGCGGACCTTGTCGCCCTTGAAGACGGACTCGGGGGCGTCGACCGAGGCGATCGCGATGTCGAACGGCTTCACGGTGCCGCCGACGACAACCGAGTCGACGCGGATGTGATAGGCGCCGAAGCGGCGCGCGAGCGAGCCGACGCCCGACGGTCCGTTATGACGTCCGTCCGTCATCAGGAGAATGCTCGAGACCTCTTCCGCCGGCAGCTCCGTCAGCACCTTCTCAAGGGCCGTGCAGTAGTCCGTCGTCGACCGGAACATCTGCTCCTTCGGGTCCCGCGGCGTCATGTCGTGCCCTTCCTCCAGCTCGGACAGCGCCTCGATGCCGTTGCCGAAGCGGAACAGGTCAACCGTGAGGTTGCGCATCGAGGACCGGAACGGGTTGTTCTCGCCGCGGACCGCCAGCAGACGGCGGACCATCTCGTAGCGGGTCATCGCGGGAAGGCCGCCCTCACCCAGCGCCTCCTCGAGGTCGGCGCGCTCCTCCGCGGTCATCTGCGCGTCCTCGAAGTTCATGGAGGACGAGTCGTCGATCAGGAGAACCGCGCGGCGGTGGACGTCACGTTCGCGCTCGCCGATGACCACCGGCTGCGCCAGCATGAACAGGACGGCCGAGACCGCCGCCATCCGGCACGCGACGAGCACGCGGGCCACCCGGGGCGGGATGCGCGCGCCTTCGTGCACGTAGAACGCCGAAACGGCCTCCAGCACCATGCCGCCGACAACGGAAAGAACAGGGAGGGACGTCGAGGTCTGGAAGAAGACGAAGCGCGACAGCGCCTGGAAGGAGAGCCACCAGGCGGCCGTTCCGGGAATGACGCCGATCAGCGCCCGCACCCACAGGCCGAACTTGTTCGACCCGTACCGCCGCAGCGCCCAATGGGACACCGCCCAGGCGGCGATGCCGAACGCCGCCAGGGCGAGAAGCAGCCCGGTCGAGATCGACTCGGGCAGCAGGTCCGCGCGATTTAGGTTTTGATCCATGAACCCTCCGTGTCAATGATGTCGCCCGTCCGGCGGTTGACTGCGATCCACCGGGACACCGCCGGCTCGAGGACGAGAAGCAGAAAGGCGATCCAGGCGAGCGTGCGCCAGATCTCCTTGCCGAAGCTCTCGCCGTTCAGGGCCTTGACGACGTCGTCGAGACAGCCGGCCATCTTCATCTGAAGCCCGTGACGACCGGCGACGGCCTGGAGTTCCTCGGCGGTGGCGATCTCGAGCCGCGACTCGTCGTCGTTGGCCGAGACCGAGAAGATGATGCGGCCCCCTTCCGGATCGAGCGCGCCCGAGATCCACGGCCGAATGCCGTCCTGTTCCGGACGGAGCTCGGTCACGTAGCGTCCCGGCACGAGGCTCCGGGCGATGTGCAGGAAGAGATTGATGCCGTCCTGGTAGATCTCGCCCTTGATCGGCAGGTCGTGCGGACCCGTCACCTGGACGAGCTCGCCCGCGTCGACGGGTCCGGCGACCTCGGCCGTGAAGACGGACGCCGGAACCGTCTCGTCGCGGTCGCGCTTCCCCGGCCGACGCCACCTGAGCTGGACGAAGGCGTCGTCCTTCTCCTCCTCGAACACCAGCTTCACCAGATAGGTCTTCGACGCATCAAGCGTGATGTCGCTCCAGTTACCCACATTGTTTCCCCCGATCGACAGCGAGAACCTGTCACCGCGACCGTCGAGGATGAACTTGTACTTCCCCGTCTCCGGCGGCTTGAGCCGACCACGCCACTCGACCTTGAAGTCATCCGCCGGAATGCCGGCTGCGGGAGAACCCTTCCCCCAGTCGAAGCTGATCCGGTCGTCGACCCGATAGGCCGTCGCCTCCTTCGCGTCGCGCGAAGAATAGTAGGCTCCAAGAAGGCCGGTCCTCTTGGGCACCTTGCCGAGGAACAGCGTCAGCTTCTCGGCCGGCGGGATGTCCAGCCCGACCGCGATCGGACGCGCCAGCGCGTAGGCGATCTCGTGCACCATCGGTAGGAATCCGCGCTTCGTGACGAGACCGGACGAGATGTCGAACGGCGCCGCCGTCTCCACGACAAGGCCGCCGCCGAAGGATCGCGCCAGGACGAACGGAGACCCGTCGTCAAGCTTCGCGACGACCTCCGTGCCCGGCTCCCACCCCTCGCCGAAGGCCATCCGGCGCTCGGGCACGGCGCTCCCGAGGTCGGTTCCCGTGCGGAAGCGCTGCAACATGCCGCCGAAGGCCGAGGGGTCGAGCGCGGCCTTGTTCGGGCGGAACGGCCCGACCGGCGCCGGCAGGACCTTCTGCCCCTCGAACGCCCACCGGCCGAAGCACGCCTCGTCCGTCCCGAGGCCCGGCAGCACGAAAAGCCCGCCGCCGCCGTGGACGAACTCCGCCAGAAGCGCCATCGTCTTGTCGGACATCTGCCGGACGTCGGAGAGGACGACGGCCGCGAAGTCCGTGAAATACGTCCGCGCCTCGGCGCCCGGCACGTCGTCCAGCACCGTCTCGACCAGGTAGTCCGGCGGCTTCGCGCCGGCGCTCAGCGCGGCCAGCTCCGGCCGCAGCGCGGCCTTCAGGTAGAACGTGGAGGCGCCGCGCCCCGCAACGCCGCGGCCCTGTCCGTCGATCAGCAGCACGCGGACGGACTCCAGAACCGGCATCGAGAATTCGCAGCGGTCGTCCGAGGGAATGCAGTCCTTGCCGTCCGTCTCGACGACGGCCGAGACCGTGGTCGCGCCCGACTCGGCGAACGTGTGCGTGAAGCGGAAGACCTGCGATTGGCCCGCCGCCAGCGTCGCCAGCGCCGCGTCGTCGCCCCGGCGCTTCGTTCCCTGCTCCTTCAGGCTGTACGTCCTGCCGCCGGCCGTGAACGTGACGTCGCTCGGCGTGACCGGCTCACCGCCGGCGTTGCGGACCGTCACCTCGAACGTCACCTTGCTGCCCCGTCCGACGACCTCGGTCATCGGACGGATCGACGTCACCGCCAGGTTGCAGATGTCCTTCGGCATCTCGAGCGTGCGCCAGACGACCTGCGGGGCGATCTGCAACGTCGAGAAGCTCCGGGAGATCGCCGCCCAGCGGTCGCTGCCCTCGTCGTCGAGATGCCAGCCCTCCGCCTGTCCGTCGCCGAAGACCACAACCTGCTTGACCGGGCTGTGTCCAGACTGGAGGACGACCCCCGCTGCCGTCAGGCTGCCGGCGATCTGCATCGTGCCGCGGAGACTCCCGTCCGCATACCGCTTCTCCACGCTGTCGAGCGTGTCCATCACGATCTTGCGGTCCGAGACGGGCACGTCGTTCAACACCTGCGGAACGGGTCCGCCGAGCACGACCGAGAAGCTCGTGCCGCCGGGCGACTGCTGGACGCACTTGCGCGCCTCCTCGAGCGCCAGCTCGAAGTTGGTCTTGCCCGCCTCGTCGTTGACGAGCGACATTGAGGCCGAGGCGTCGAGCAGCAGCACGACGTCGCGGTCCGCATCCTTGCCCAGCCGCTTGAGGTTGAGGTAGCGCTCGAAGACGACGGACGCGATCACGAGCGCGAAGAGAACGCCGCCGCCGTACAGCATCGCCTTCTTGAGCCGCGGATAGCGCCACAGTGCCATCGACGCGCCCGAACAGCAGATCGCGAGCAGCAGAAGCGGCAGCGTCACGCCCCAGGGAACCGACGAAGCGGGGTCGATGAACGGACGCGCGAACGCCAGCGCCAGCAGCGCCAGCGCGAGACAGCGGCAGGCGAGCAGGAGGATATCCTCGAGCAGCACCTTGCGCCGGCGCTTCTTCATCGTCTTGTCGAGGAACAGCCAGGCGCCCCAGCTGATGCGGCGGACGTTCTTGCGCGTCAGGATCTGGATGATGATCGGGATCGCGACCGCGGCAAGCCCGCCCAGCATGAGCATGTTGAAGAACTGCATGGACTAGCCTCTCCTCACCGTCCCCCGCTCCGGCGGCGGGACAAATAGTCGACAAGCGCCTTGTCGAACGGGATCTTCGTGTTCATCGGCGCGTAGTCGGCGCCCATCTTGCGGACGCCGTCGCCGACCTTCTTGAGGAATTCGTTGACCTGCTCGAGATAGCTCGCGCGCACCGACTGCGCGTCGAGCAGCAGCTCGTCCTTCCCTTCGAGATTGTCGAAATGGACGTGGCCGTCGAAACTGAACGAGATCTCCTCGTCGGCCATCACGTGCAGGACCACGATCTCGTGCTTCCGGAAGTGGAAGTGGTGGAGCGCCTTCAGGAGCGCCGTCACGTCGGACGTGAAGAGGTCTGAGACGATGACCACGAGCCCGCGGCTCGGAATGCGCTCGGCGATGTCGTCGAACACGGGCGCGGGATCCGTCTCGTGCCCCGGCTTCGCCTTGTCGAGCGTCTCCAGGATGCGGCGCGTCTGCGAGGCGGAGGACCGCGCCGGCAGGTACTCGCGGATCTTCGTGTCGAAGGTGACGAGGCCGACCGCGTCCTGCTGACCCGCCAGCATGTACGTGAGACCCGCCGTCAGGTACCGCGCGTAGTCGAACTTCGAGAGGTGCCGCCCGCCCAGCTCCGCCGCCGCGTCGCCGTCGTAGGCCATCGACCCCGAACAGTCGAGCAGAATCGTCGTGCGGAGGTTCGTCTCCTCCTCGTACTGGCGGATGTAAAGGCGGTCCTTGCGACCGAGGACCTTCCAGTCCAGCGTCCGCAGGTCGTCGCCCGGCATGTACTGGCGGTGCTCGGCGAATTCGACCGAGTTGCCCTTCTTCGGCGAACGGTGACGACCGGAGATGAAGCCCGACTTCATCGTCCGCCCGAAGAACTCGCACCGCGAAATGGTTGCCGTCGTGGACGGCGGCAGCCACTTCATGTACTCAGGCTGTTTGGCGCCGGACATCAGATCTCCAGGTCGAGCGTGGGCTTGAGCTCCTTGAGCATCATGTTGACGAGGTCGTCGCTCGTCACGCCGGCGGCCTCGGCCGCGAACGTCGTGAGGACGCGGTGACGCAGGACCGGCATCGCGATCGCCGCGACGTCCTTCATCGTGCAGTGGTGGCGCCCGTGCAGGATCGCCCACGCCTTCGCCGCCGTGATGAGCGAGATGCCCGCACGCGGACCCGCGCCCCAGCCGACGAGCTCCTTCACGAAGTCCGGCACGCCCGGCTCCTTCGGACGCGACATGCGCGCGAGGGCCGTCGCGTACTTGATGACATGCGGCGCCACGGGGACGCGCTTGACGACGTCCTGCAGCCGCATCACCGTCTCGCCGTCCAGCACCTTCTCGAGCTTCACCTTGTGGTTCGACGTCACGTTGCGGATGATCGTCTCCTCGTCCTCGGCGCTCGGGTACTTCACGATGATGTTGAAGAGGAAGCGGTCCATCTGCGCCTCGGGCAGCGGATACGTGCCCTCCTGCTCGATCGGGTTCTGCGTCGCCATGACGAAGAACGGCTCGGGCAGGTTGTAGGTGTGGGAGCCCACCGTGATGTGGTGCTCCTGCATCGCCTCGAGGAGCGCCGCCTGCGTCTTCGGCGGCGTACGGTTGATTTCGTCCGCCAGCAGCATGTTTGTGAACACCGGACCCTCGACGAAGCGGAACTTGCGTCCGCCCGACTCCTTGTCCTCCTCGAGGACGTCCGTGCCCGTGATGTCCGACGGCATCAGGTCCGGCGTGAACTGCACGCGCTTGAACTGAAGGTCGAGCACCTTCGAGAGCGTCGAGATGAGGAGCGTCTTCGCAAGGCCGGGGACGCCCATCAGCAGCACGTGGCCGCGCGCGAAGATCGCCGTGAGGACGAGCTCGATCACGTCCATCTGACCGATGACGACCTGCGACAGGTTCGCCTTCGCCTGCTCGAACTTCTCGTTGAGAAGACGGATGAGCGCCACGTCGTCAGCACTCATCTCCGGGGGCGGCGTGTTGTCCACCTTGATTTCGCTCGGCTTCTCGGGAGCCTTCGGCGCCTCCGCCTTCGGCACCGCGACCTGCGGACGCTCCTCCTCGATGTCGATGCGGCAGGCAACGCTCGAGCCGAGCTTGATGCGGTCACCGGACTTGAGACCGACCGTCGTGATGCGCTCGCCGTTCACGTAGGTGCCATTCGTGCTCCCGAGGTCCTGCACGAGCCACTGCCCCTTCCGGCAGCAGATGAAGGCATGCACGCTGGAGATGTCGGGGTCGTGCAGCGCCAGCTGGCACTGGCCGGGATCGCGGCCGATCTTGACGCCCTGCTCGGGCAGGCTGTAGGCTTTCGTCTGTTCGTTGACCGTAACCGTCAGTTTGGCTTTCATCAAAGTTCCTTTTGGGGTAGACAGCGGAATTTCAAATTGTATACATATCTATTCTATCAAAAAAAATCGAGCTGGAGAATACTCATTTGGGTAAGCAATCCCGGTGGCCTCTGCCTGGATCGAGTACCCGGCGTGACCTCACGCCGCGGCGCTCTCCACCTTTGCGAACAAGGCGCTGCCGCGGGCGTCTTTCAGATGGATTTTGAGAGCAACCGATCGCCCGTCATTCGGCGGGTTGCTCGGGCCAGCCGAAGCCGGCGTCGGATTCGGGGGCCGGGGCGTCCCCGGCGGGGACCTGGGCCGGGGTCTCGACCGCCGGTGCCGGCACCGATGCCATCGCCTCCGCAGTCCGACGGATCAGCGTCTGGAAGAAGAGGAAGGCCCCGAGCTGCAGGGCCGACGCCGCCAGCAGAACAAGGGCATGGACCTTAAAATAGACGATCGGCAGCTCGCGCGGAATGACAAGCGGATTCACCGCCTCCGACCCCGCCGGCAGGAGCTGGCGGAAGAGGACCCCCGCCTGCACAAAGGCACCCCCCAGTGAAACGACGTTCGCCAGCAGCGATGCCGTCACGCCGAGCGCGCAGACGACGCCCATCCGCCGCGGCAGGCCGTCCTTCGCCAGCGTCACGACGCCCCCCGCCGACGCGCGCGCCAACCAGAGGCAGAAGCAGACGACGGCCACCAGCGAGACGAGTCCGTCCGCCCCCGCCAGCAGCTGCAGGAAGCCCCCTTCCACGACGTCGTCCAGCGTCGCCGTCTCCCCGCTCAGGCCGAGGCTCGTCCGATACTGTCCGATTCCCGTCAGGAACGACGCGAATTTGGTGACGATCGCCACCGTCAGGAACCGATACGCCCGGTTCAGGCTCGTCACATCGTCCGCCTCTTGTCTCACGTCACTCATCTCGTCTCTCCTCCTTTGGCGACCGGCGTCTCGCTGGGACGCGGCCGCACGCGCCGCGTCGCCGTTGCAGCGAACGGATCCTCCGGCCAGTAATGCTTCGGATACCGTCCGCGCATGTCCTTGCGCACGAGCTGATACCCTTCCTTCCAAAATCCCGCCAGGTCCTTCGTGATCTGGATCGGACGCTGCGCCGGCGAAAGGAGCGTCATCACGACCGGCACCCGTCCTCCCGCCACCTTCGGCGTCTCCATAAGCCCGAAGCACTCCTGCAGCCGCACCTCCACCGTCGGCTCCGCGCCTTCGTAATGAATCGTCATGTGGCTTCCGCTCGGCACCTCCATCCGGACCGGCGCAAGGCGGGCCCGCTCCCGCCGAGCGTGTCCCGAGGCGGAGAGGAGGAAGTTCATCGCCTGGAAGAGATCGACCCGCTCGAGGTCACGCCACTTGTTCATCCCGCCGACAAAGCCCGCGAGGGACTTGAGAATCTCCTCGTCCGTCGCCGCCGGCCAGTCCCCAAGAACGCGTGACAGGAAGGCGATTCGCGCGCGCAGCTGCAGGCTCTCCTTCGTCCAGCACGGCAGGTTCTCGATGCCCTTCTGGCGGACGCCCTCCAGCAACGCCGCCGCAATCTCGTCCCCCGCACCTACACCTTCACCTCCACCTCCACCTACACCTTGACCTCCACCTTCCCTCCTGATCTCCTTCAGGGTCATCGCCCCGAGTCGGCGCTGCACGACGCTCTTCACGCGCTCGTTCCGCCGATCCCACTCGCAGAACGGCTTCTCGACGATCCGGTCGCCGAAAAGGTCCTCGACCTCCGCCTCCGCGATCGGGCACGCGAGAAAGAGCTTCGCATCGCCCGGACGGTCGTCGAGCTGACAGCAGACCAAATACTCCGTCCGCGCCAACGCGTCCGTCGGCTCCAGGAACGCCCCGCGGCCGGACACCATACGGAAGGACGCGTTGCCGCGGTTCTTCGCCACCCGATCCGGATACGCGAGCGCCAGGAGGGCTCCTTCGGAAGATGTTGGGATGGCGCGATGTTCGGGTGTTTGGCTTGGCACACGAACCTGGGTGAAGCGGCGGACGAGCTGGAGGATGCGCCTCGAGAACGGACGGTTCGGAGTCTCGCGAACCTCCTCGACCACCTTGCGGATGTCCGTCTCGCGGGACTTCGATCCCTCTTCAATGACTGCGGCGAGCAAGCCCGCCGCCTCGCGCCCTTCCGCCGTCCCGACGCCCAGCATCATGTTCGCCAGCCGCGGATGCATCGGCAGCTTCGACATCGCCTCGCCCTTGCGCGTCAGGCGTCCGTCCCGGTCCAGCGCCCCGAGCCAGGTCAGGAGCCCGACCGCCTGGTCCCACGCGCTCGCGGGCGGCGGCGTCATCCACGGCAACGACTCGCGGTTCAGCGCGCCCCACGACGCGCTCGTCAAGACGAGCGAACAGAGGTCCGCGTCCAGGACCTCCGGATTCATCCGCCGCGGACGCGTCAGCGACTCGCCTTCGGACCACAACCGGTAGCAGACGCCCGCCTGGACGCGCCCCGCACGGCCCCGCCGCTGCTCGGCGCGGTCCCTCGAGAGCGGCACGGTCACGAGTCCCGACATCCCCGTCGCCGGCGAAAACCGCGGTATGCGCATAAGTCCCGAATCAATGACGACGGAAATCCCCGGAATCGTCACCGACGTCTCGGCAATCGACGTCGCCAGGATCACCTTGCGCCGCTCAGAAGGCTCGAAGACACGGTCCTGCTCTTCCTTCGGAAGCGACCCGTAGAGCGGCAGGACCTCAACGCGGCCCTCGCACCCCGTCCCCGCAAGAAGCGTCTCCTGCACGCGTCGGATCTCGCCTTCGCCCGGGAGGAAGCAGAGGATGTTGCCGTCCGTCTCCTTCAGCGCCTTGGAGACGGCGCCCGAGACCGTCATGTCGGCGAGGTACTTCGTCTCGACGGGGTACATGCGGCCCTCGGCATGGATCGCCTCGGCATCGCCGAGATGCGCGACCACCTCGTCCGCGTCGAGCGTTGCGGACATCACCAGGAGCCGCAGGTCGTCGCGCAAGGCGCGCCGCACCTCGAGCGACAGCGCGAAGCTGAGGTCGCAGGCGAGCGACCGCTCGTGGAATTCATCAAAAATGATGAGGCCGACGTCGGCGAGCTCGGGATCGGAGAGGAGGCGCTGCGTCAGCAGGCCCTCGGTCACGACCTCGAGACGCGTCCGCGACGAGACCTTGCGCTCGAGACGGACCTGATAGCCGATCGTCTCGCCGACGGACTCCCCGCGCTGCCGCGCCATGTACGTCGCGCAATTGCGCGCCGCGAGGCGCCGCGGCTCGAGCATCACGATCTTCTTCCCGCGCAGCCAGGGCTCGTCCAGGAGCGCCGGCGGCACGCACGTCGTCTTGCCGCTGCCCGGAGGCGCCGTGAGCACCACGTCGCGGTTCGCCGCAAGCGCCCGTCGGATCTCCCCGATTTTCTCCTCGACCGGAAACATATGGGGGTGCGCCCGGTCAGGCCACGATGCCGGTCTCGGATTCGAGCGCGCGCGCCAGCTGGTCGGGACACGACGTGCCGCCGCGGCAGACGATGCCCTTCAGGAGCGCGATCACGTCCTCGACCCTGCGCCCGACGACCAGCTTCGCCACACCCTGCGTGTTGCCGGGACAGCCCCCGACGAACTGGCAGGCCGTGACAACGCCGTCCGTAACCTCGTAATTGATGACCTGCGAACAGGTCCCCTGCGTCTTAAAGCTCTTCATGTCCCCTATTATACCAATTTTGGCGCCTTGCGCCCGTTAGTCCGAAGCGAAACAACGTGGGAGAATGAAATGTAAAGTCGTTCATGGTATCCTTTGCCTGCCTTTCTCAGACTATTCTATCAAATCGCCCGCGCGGAGGGAAAGCCGCGTACGGCTCTGGATTATCCCCGGTTTTGGGAATGGCTAGTCTTCCTTCGTCATGGTTTTCTCCGTTTCAAATCAATCTTCGTCCTCATCGTCATCGAAGAGGCTATTGAGGCCGAACAGCCCACCGATCAACGCGCCCTCAATGCCTTTCTTCGCGGCCTTGTTGCCGCCTGTCGCCCACGAGTACGGCACAGTCGCACCGCCGCTCAACGCGCCGCCCCACCAATGAAGCTTCGACGGATTTTCTTCCTTCTTGTCATCGTCACCGATCATTTCGACCTCCGCAGCAATATCTTAAGAGCGGCAAGGATTTCATCGACCTCCTGCCGCGTGTTTTCGGGTCCAAGTGAAATACGAATCGTCGACTCTGCAATCGCCCGTGGGGCATTGATAGCCTTTAGCACATGGGAGATTTGCGTGTTCTTAGAGTCACAAGCTGCACCGGTAGAGACGGCAATTCCCTTGAGATCCAGCATATGCATGAGACCTTCTGCGGGATGCCCTGGAAACGACACGCTAACGAATCCGGGCAACTGATCGCACACGCCGGATCCCGGATAGACAATTTGATCGGCAACGCTCTCAAGTCCTTCTTTAAGCCGATCCGCAAGAGCATCTAGGTGTGCAGAATTCCGCTCCATCTGATCGCAGTTGGACTTGAGAGCAGCTGCCATGCCGACAACGGAAGCGACATTCTCCGTTCCAGCGCGAAGCCCAGCCTCCTGCTGCCCGCCGTGAATGAGTTGCTTTAACTTGAGGCCCTTGCGAATAAAGAGAAAGCCGATGCCCTTGGGGCCATTGAACTTATGCGCACTTGCGGAAAGGAAATCAACCCCAAGATCCCGAACATCAATTGGAATATGACCGACCGCCTGAACGGCATCCGTATGGAACAACGCACCTCGCTTGTGAGCAAACTCGGCAAGCAGCTTAATCGGATTGATCGTACCAATCTCATTATTGGCCATCATGACCGAAACAAGGCCGATTCCCTCTTCCCAACGTTTGGTCAAGGTTTCCGGCATCAAATAGCCACCGACTTTCGGACGCACATAAACAACCTTGCGCCCACGGGACTCCTCGCTAGCGGCGGCGTTCAGAACGGCATGATGTTCATATGCCGAAACCATCAGACCCCCATCCGACCCCTTGATCACCCAATTGTCCGACTCCGTGCCTCCACTGGTGAAGAATATCTCCTCGGGGGACTCCGCACCAATGCACCGAGCTATCGTCTCGCGAGCCGTCCAAACAGCCTCTCGCGTTTTTTTTGCCCACGAGTGAAGGCTTGAGGGATTGCCAAACTCCTCCCGAAAGAAAGGAACCATAGCATCCCATGCGGCGTCACACAGTGGAGTGGTCGCAGCGTGATCAGCATAAACGTGGAATTTCATCAAAACCAGCCTCCACCTTTACCCAAACAACTTGCACCCTTCACGCTTGAATTCCTCTACCTTCTCATGAAGTTCTTCTTGCTCGACCTCGAGGATTTCTGCAAGGCAAGGTATACAAGTGAACTTCCCGTTCTTGGTTTCGGGTTCAAGGAGCTTCTTGCTCAAGCCCACCTCATCTCGTGACAAGGTCTTGCGGCAATACTGACAGAGCATATCAGACATTTCAGGCAAGTCCCGCATTCAAGTATTTCTGCTTGATCTGATAAGTCGCCATATTCTTCTTACCGTATTCCTTCGGATCGATGATCTGAAGCTGCTGACGAATAACCGTTCGCATTTCGATGGCCGGACGAAGGCAATAAAACACAAACTCCTTCGGGTTGATCTTGTCCGGGCTAATTGCATTCGGGAATAGCAGCTTGAGATATGCGGTGCAGATTCGCATAACAGCCTCGGTATCACGGGTGTCGGCCCCCGCAGGAAATTCAATCAGCTCCTCTACGACGCTACGATACAAAAGACACTCTGCGGGCGTTCGCATCAAATGCATGATCTCGGAGAAATACTCGGTATTCAACGCCCAGTTGTTGATCTTGAGATTCTCGCTCATGCGGGGAATGTTCCGTCCCTTGATAAACCCGTGGAAACGATCCAACAACGCCGACTCATGAAACACCTCCGGCAAAGTCCTAAACATGTCCGTTTGCTCGTTCATGTCTTCCGCAGGGATATTACCGAGCAGAATAACGCCAGCCGACCCCGTCACGCGCACATCGCCGAACGTTGCAAAGCCCTGTTCCATATAGGCCTTAAGCGCTCCTTGCATTTCACTCGGATCGGGGAACTGAATGGACTGAATCTCATCAAGCGCGACAAACTCGTTCGTCGCCACAAGTCCGTTCTGCTTCTTCGCGGCATCATAGAACATCTTGGCTCGGCTCAAGGTCCCGCCGCTGACCAGCCACCCGTATTTACCGACTGTTCCAAATAGGTACGACTTGCCCGTCCCCTTCGGCGCAAGTTCGACAAGATTGATCCGTGGCTCGATAAACGGCAACAGCCGCGAGAGCATCGTATGCTTCTGCACCCAATCCGAATAACCGTCCGGGTTGTAGTCTATTGCACCGAGAAGCACGTCCATCCACTCCTCAATCGTGAAGAGTTCCCGCGCCTTTCGGTAGGCATCGACATTGACCGTATACGGACAGAAATTCTTGTACTCAAGCAGATTGAGAAATCCGTTCCGCTGTCCTTTGGGACGTGTATCGTCTGGCGGCAGATAGCCCAATTGAACAAGTCCCCAACCCCCGGACGTCTTCTCCACATCGGCGCGTATCCGCTCCCAAACATATGGTTCGATCATCGTTTCCGAATGTCGAATGTCAAGGTCTGGGATCTCAAACGTGTACTTGTTTTGGGAAATGTTGAACTGAATCCTGATATTGGCAAGGAACTTACGGGTAGCACCCACCTGCTGGGCCTCACCGTAAATGACAAGCTTCTGATCTTTTCTCGGAATAATGGTGTCGATGTATTTCCGTAGTTCATTTGGATCTCGAACATGCCCGTCTGCGTCTGCTTTTCGCTTCAATATCCAATCGCGAAGGAACGCC